>JBKJMN010000071.1:0-3058 GCA_046596405.1 Burkholderiales bacterium | reverse complement strand
TACGTTTGCGCCACTGATCGTCGAACTCCCGTTGGCCGCACCGGTCATCGTGATATTCCCGCCAGTCATGGCGACCGTCAGATTGTTTCCAGCCGTCATCGCCGTGTTGGTCGTGCCAGTGCCACTTGCAACGCCGCCGCTCATGACCAGATTTCCCGCGAAGGTGGCGCTTATGTCATTCATCGCTTGTACCTTCGCATCTGCCGCCATGTTTAGTCCGCCGTCGTTGCCGCCGGTCAGCGTGAGGTTTTGCACCGCAGGTCCGATATTGACGTTGTTGCCGTTAATCAAGGCTGCGGATGCCGACGCGGCAGTCGACGTGCCTGCGGTCACGTTAACGTTGCCCGTCATTTGGAGATTGACATTGCCGCCGGCGAGCAGATTTTCGCCAAGCGCAACCTGATTGATGCCCGCCACGGCGCACGCGCCCCCGCCGCCGATGCCGCAGATCGTGAAGTTGCGGCCGCTGAACGTCGCATCTCCCAACGTATGCACATCGTAATTACCGGCAAGAACGACATCGCCCGTCCCGCTCGCTGGCGGATTTACGGTATTGTTGTTCATAGAAACCGGCGTATTCGCGGCGACGGTGAACGTCGTGCCGGCGCCCATATAGACGCCGCCCTGGATCGTGACGTTGTTCGTCGCTGTGAACGTCAGCGTGTGATTGAAGGGAGTGCCCGGCGTTCCTATAGTACCTCCGCCAAGCGCGTTATATAGAATATCGCCGCCCACGCCGAAGGAACCCGCCACGAAATTGAGCGACCCTCCGGGGTTGCCGCCGTTGATGGCGGAATTCGGTATTCCCGTAAAGCCCGTGAAATCGATCGTGCCTTGTGCCTGCAAAGTCAGATTGCGTGCGGCGAGACCGGGTCCGGTGATGGTTACGTTGCCGGGCGTGAAAAATGTGAAGTCGTTGACCGTGCCGACGCCCGACACGTTGGTGCCGCCGGTGTCTGTGTAGGAAAGCGGGCCATCGGCGTAATTGCGGTTGTTGGGATCGGTCAATGGTATGACAGGATTGATCGAGCCGATATTGACGATCATCCCTGCAGTATTGAAGGGCTTCGACGGAACAGAACCCGAGTCCGGACAACCTTTTTCCGGGCACGCGAAGAGACTGATCGAACCCGAGGTGTTCGGAGGTACTGCGGTATTCAGGGCAATCGACGCGCCGCCGCCGCCCTGCCCGCCCAATCCATGCAGCGTGATTGCGGTCAGTTGGCTTGTAGTGATCGCACCGTTAACGCCTTGCGAGATACCAGGAATAATTCCCGTGCCATTTGTCGTTGCGGATACCAGGACGGTCGTCCCGGTGCCGGCATTCACCGGTGCGTTTAGCACGATCTGCCCGAGATCATCCTGCACAGATTCGGTCGCCGGCTTGAGGATTGCCGCATTTATGAGTCCCGACGCCGTACCAGCAATCATTTCGATATAGTTATTTCCGCTGTTAATCGTACCGTTGGTTGTAATGTTGTCTGCAGCGTGCAATAGAATCTGGCCGCCACCGGACGTCAGACCCGTGGTGCCAATTGTGATGTTGCCACCTGCGCCGGTATCGTTGGCGGTGAAAACGATGCGCCCATTGTTGCTCGATACGTTTGCCACGCCGGTATTGATCGAGCCGTTAGTCGTTGACAGCCGGAGTTCTCCGCCGGCCGCCAGGTTGCGGAACTGCCCAACCAGAGTTACGTTGCCGGCATTGTTGATAACGACGTCACCGCCGCCGCCCGCGCCGTTTGCCGCTGTCAAATTGTTAACATTGGTTTGTAGCGGGGTACCGATACTGCCGATTCCGCCCGACTGGATAATCGTGTAGGAATTGCCTTGAACTATACCGCCACCGGATATCGACCCCGGCGTATCCATCGTCACATTGTTGCCGTTGAGCACCTTTAACAACCCCGATACCGTAATGCTGCCACCCACGGCAGGCGCCCGAATCAAGAGCTGATCGTTAAAGGTTGCGTTGCCGATCGTAATCGCGTGCGTACCGGCAGCCTGACCTATGGTGATTTGGCTAAAACCTGTATTCAGGGCCGCCAAATCCGTGGTACTTAAATCCAGAATACCGTCCAGCGGGCCCGGGTTCCCCGCAGCTAACGAGCCGATCTTGATTGCAGCTGCTGAATTATTTGGCTGCAGCAGTAACGTACCGGTTCCGCTGACGCCCGCATTGAAGTCAATCTCATCTGAAGTGATGGTCAGCGCACTGGCACCGACCGCCAGTGTATTGTTAAACACGATAGTTGAAGCCGGATTGGTTGCGTTAAACGTTGTCGCAACGCTAGTCGTTACGGGATCGTTGTAAGTTTGGCTACCGGTTGTCTTAACCAATCCGCCATTGACCTGGGTGGTTCCGCCTGCGTCTGTTATCACGCTTGTGAGCGGCGTCGTGTTGCCTACGGCGGCTACGAATTTTGTCGTCCCCGCGGTATTCACCGTCAACCCTTGCGGACCATCGACTGTGTTGTTGAACGTGACATTGCCCAGCGCACCCGCGCCGATCGAGGTCAGCGTCGTGTTCGAGGCGAGCGTCACCGGATCGTTATACGTCTGCGTCTGCGTCGTGCTCACACCCGTCGTGTTGACCGTCGTCGCCCCCGGCGCGTCCGTCGTGATGCTCACGAGCTTCGCTCCGCCGCCCACCACGTTGTTAAACGCTGTGGTGCCTGCAGTATTCACCGCCAGTGTGAAGGTGCCGTCCAGCGTATTGTTGAACGTGACATTGCCGCCACCCGTGCTCGTCAACGTCGCAGCCGCACTCAAGGTGACCGGGTCGTTATACGTTTGACCGCCGGTGGTCTTCATCAAGCCACCGTTGATACCCGTCGTCCCCGCCGCATTGGTCGTGATGCTAGTGAGCGGCGTCACCCCACCCACCGCCGCACTAAAGGTCGTCGTGCCCGCGCTGTTCGCCGCCAGCGTGAAGCCGCCATTCACGGTGCTGTTGAACGTGATGTCCCCCACCCCCGAATTGAGCGTCGCATTCGCCGTCAACGCCGTCGGCCCCAACTTCATCAACGTGCCCGTCGTATTCAGCGTGCCGCCGATG
>JBKJMN010000041.1:0-11982 GCA_046596405.1 Burkholderiales bacterium | reverse complement strand
GGCGACGTTGAGATAAGTGAAATGAAAATCGTACGCGCGCTTGGCCAGCAGGCACGCGAGCATCGGCAGCGTCGAATTCACGCCGCTGAACGTGAGCTCGTTCGCGCGGATCTGGCGCGCGAGATTGACGACGATGTATGAGAAACGTGACCACGCAGTTCGTGAGGCGTGAGGCGTGAGGCGTGAGGAGGAAGCCATAAACCGCCTAACGCCTCACGCCCGTCGCCTGACGCTTCTCTTGATTTTCAGGCGCTTCTTCCAGATGCGCGTCGAGCGCGCCGGGTTGGTCTTTCATATAGCGCTCGACGGCTGCGTAATCGATTTCGTACAGCGGATGCATGGAGCCCGGCCACGCGCCATTGGGCACGATCGCAACGGCTTCGACCATGAAGCCGGGCACCAGCGTCAATTCCGGTTGCAGGCGCAGCACGTCAGTCGGCACCAGCCGTTCCGCCGTGATCAGAACGCGTTTCGCTGCGCGGGTGATCGGGTGGTCCCAGAACGGCGTGCCATAGACGCGTGCATTGCCGAGTTCATCGGCTTCGTTGACGTGGATGACTGCGACATCCGGCCTGATCGCGGGGATCACATAGACTTCCTGGCCGGTATAGGGGTCTTTGACAGTTTTCCAACCGTTGATGGCCGCGAGATCGCTGCCGAAGACACCCGCCACCGGCTGGAACGGGATTCCGTAGGAGGCTGCACGCAGCCCCGAGACGAGAGTGATTCAGGCGTGTTCTTCGAACTGCGCGTCCTTGCGCTCGATCGCCTGTCTGAACCAGCGTGCAAGTCCGAAGTTACCTTCCATGGCAACGATGCCGGCGCGCACTTTGGCGACGGCGCCCGCGCGGCACAACATGTCCACGTCGTAGCCCGGCGAGGGCTTGATGATTTCAAGTTTTTTCTTGTTCTGCCGCACGAGTTCGCGCATCAGCGCGAACGGGCCGCGATGCAGGAAGCTGCCGCCGACGGCGATCGACGTGCCGTCGTTGATGCTCGCCGCGAGTGCGCCGAGGCTGACTATTTTGGACGGTGCGGAAACGCTCATGCTGAGTCCTCCCATGTGCTGCGCTCAATCATAGCATCGGCCCGCAGCCCTGCGCCTGATGCGATAATACGGAGGCGATGGCGGACTCTCGACGAAACTTCCTGGCGCATCCGGGCGCACGACTTCTGATGGCGACGGCCGGATTAGTACTCGCGCCGTGCGCGCTGGCTGCTGCGTGGCCGGAAAAACCGATTCGCATGATAGTCGCCGTGCCTCCCGGCGGGCCGGCGGATACGCTGGCGCGATTCGTGAGCCCCAAACTCAGCGAGGCGATGGGCCAGATAATTGTCATCGACAACCGGGCGGGCGCCAACGGCAACATCGCCTATGAGATGACCGCGAAGGCGGTGCCCGACGGCTACACGATTACGGCGGTCGCCGCCGGCATCGCGATCAATCCGAGCCTGTACCGGGACGTGAGATTCGATCCGCTCAAGGATTTTGCGCCGATTACCCTGGGCATATCGGTTCCCAACATCCTGGTCGTCCATCCGGCGCTGCCGGCAAACTCGATCAGCGAACTGATTGCCTATGCGAAGGCGCGTCCGGGCCGGCTGGTGTTCGCATCGGCGGGCAATGGCACTTCCGGGCATCTCGCGCTCGAGCAGTTCCGCCTGATGTCCAAGGCTGACTTCATCCACGTACCGTACAAAGGCGGTGGGCCGGCGCTGACTGAACTGCTCGGCGGGCAGGCGCAGGCATTGTTCAGCATCGCTTTGACGGCGACGCCGCAGGTGAAGGCGGGCCGCGTGAGGGCGCTTGCGATCACCAGCGCCAAGCGCTCCGCGCTCGCGCCTGAACTGCCGACCGTCGCGGAAGCGGGCTTTCCCGGGTTTGAAGCCATCGGCTGGTTTGGATGGGTCGCGCCGGCCAGGATGCCGAACGAGATTGTCACGCGGTTCAACCGCGAAATCGTGCGCATCCTGAATCTGCCGGAAATACACGAGCGCCTGCTCGGCCTGGGCGCCGATCCGGTCGCTAATTCGCCGCAGGCGTTCGGCGCATTTATCAAAAGCGAGCACGACAAATGGGCGAAGGTTATTAAACAAGCGGGCATCCGCGCCGAGTAAACATAGCAATTCGGGAGAGCGTGCTAGTGGAAAAAGCCAAAGGCATCAAAAAAGTCGGTTATGTCGACGTGCAGAATCATGGCCACGCGGGACTCAACCCGCTGCATTGGCACGACTGCGCCGGCGGCGGCCAGGTCGTCGTGCAGAACAAGGTTGCCTACGTCGGCAACATGCGCAATCCGCACGGCACGCAGATCATCGACGTGAAAGACCCGAAAAGACCGAAATTGCTCGCCGAACTCACGATGCCGCCGGGAACGCATTCGCACAAAGTGCGGGTGCACGGCGACCTCATGCTGGTCAACCGGGAAGCGCTCGCCGTGCACTCTCTGCAGGGCGAAGTGCCGCCGGAGGGCTACAACGGCGGCATCGGCATCTACGATATCTCCAAGCCGGCCCAGCCGAGGCTGATTACCGAATGGAGTGCGACGCTCGGACCCGGCGCGACCCACGCGCGTGGCGTGCACCGGTTCGATTTCGACGGGCGCTACGCTTATATCTCGCCAACCGTGGACGGCTACATCGGCAACATCGTGATGATTCTCGACCTGAAGGACCCGGCGAAACCGCAGGAAGTCGGCCGCTGGTGGATGCCCGGGCAGTGGGTCGCCGGCGGCGAGCAACCGACGTGGAAAAACGACGCGCACAAATGCCATCACCCCCTGCGCTACGGCAACCGGCTCTACACGAGCTACTGGCAGGGCGGGCTGGTCATACTCGACATCGAGGACATGAGTAAACCCAAGTTCGTCTCCGGCCTCGACTGGAGCCCGCCGTTTCCGTGGCCCACCCACACCGCGCTGCGCATCCCGTTCAAGATCAAGCAACGCGATTTCATGCTGGTCTCCGACGAGGACGTGTTCCGCCAGCCCGATTTTCCGCCTTATCCGGCGGCGTTCCTGTGGATGGTGGACGTCACGGACGAGAAGCATCCGCAGCCGATCTCGACCTTCCAGATCGAGGACATGCCCGACGGGCCGCAGCCGCGCATGACCGGCTGCCACCAGCCGTGCGAAATCGTCACCGGCACCGAGATTCCGGTGGCATGGTTCGCCTACGGCCTGCGCATCATCGACATCTCGAACCCGCACGCGCTGAAGGAAGTGGCTTACTACCTGCCCGACGTGCCGGAGGGTTCCGAGCGCGTGCAAAGCAACGACGTCACGGTGGATGATCGCGGTTTAATTTACCTGCTCGACCGCGTGCGCGGCCTCTCCATCCTCGAACGGACTTGAGAGCCATGAAACGTAAAGTCAAAATGGCGGTGCAGGCGCCGAGCTTCCGGCCGACGGTTGCCGGCAATCACTACGCGGTCGCCACCGGACATTACCTGGCGACGGCGGCGGCGATGCGCATACTCGATGGCGGCGGCAACGCGATCGATGCCGGCGTCACGGCGGCGATGGCACTGCCGATGCTGCAGCCTGACATGGTCAGTTTCGCGGGCGTAGCGCCGACGCTCATTTACCTGAAAAAAGAAAACCGCGTGATCAGCCTCGCGGGTTTGGGGTATTGGCCCGCGGCCACCGACATCAATCGACTCATCGCCGCCGCGAATAACGCAGATGCGGGCTCGCACGTGCCTGAAGGCCTGCTGCGCACGGTCATGCCCGCGGCCCCGGCGACACACATCGAAGCGCTGCGCCGTTACGGCACGATCTCTTTCGAGCAGGCCGCGACAGCCGCCATGGAAATCGCGCGCGACGGCTTTGCGGTTTATCCGCTGCTCGCGAGCAACATCGAATATGTCGCCGGGCAATTTGCGCGCTGGCCCGACAATGCGCGCGTCTATCTGCCCGGCGGCAAGCCGCCGCAGGTCGGCGACGTGCTGAAGCAGGAAGACTTGGGCCGCACGATATTCCGCATGATAGAAGCAGAGCGCGCGGCGCGCGGCGACCGCGACAGGAAGTTGCGCGCAGTGCACGACTATTTTTATCGCGGCGCGGTCGCCGACACCATCGCCGAATATCACAAGCGCCACGACGGCTTCGTGACGAAGGCCGATCTTGCGGGATTCGAAGTGCCGGTCGAGGACAGCATCCGCGTCAATTACCGCGGCTACGACGTGCATAGCTGTGACGTGTGGTGCCAGGGGGTGGTGCTGCTCGAAACGCTGAAGATACTCGAAGGTTACGATCTCAAGGCGCTCGGGCACAATTCGATCGCCTACCTGCACGTCATCGACCAGGCGCTCAATCTCGCGTTCGCTGATCGCGAGGCGTATTCGGGCGATCCGAAATTCGTGCAGGTGCCGCGTGCGGCAATGCTCGCCGAAGCTTATGCGGCGAAGCAGCGTGCGCGCATCGACATGCAGCGCGCGTTTCCGACGCTGCCCGATCCAGGCTATCCGGACGGTGCGCCCGCGCCGTACCTGCTGCACGAACGCGCGCACGGCGAAAACCGCGGTGTCCAACGGGCTTTGCAGCCGGGCACTATCTATGGGTGCGTGATCGATCGCGAAGGCAACGGTTACTCGGCGACGCTGTCGGATCCACAATACGACACGCCGGTTATTCCGGGCCTGGGCTTCGCGGTGTCCGGACGCGGGTGCCAGTCGCGCTTGACGCCGGGGCATCCGAGCGTCGTCGCGCCGGGCAAACGGCCGCGCTTGACGCCCAACCCGTCGCTCGCGTTCAAAGACGGCAAGCTTTTTATGGCATTCGGCACGCCCGGCGGCGACGTGCAGTCGCAGGCGATGCTGCAGGTTTTTCTCAACATCGCGGAATTCGGCATGCCGGTACAGCAGGCGATCGAAATGTCGCGCATTTCGAGCTCGAGCTTTCCGAACTCGTTCGCGCCGCACGGCTATCTGCCGGGGCGGCTCAATGTCGAGAACACATTGCCGCAGGCAACCGTCGAAGCGCTGCGCGCGCTCGGCCACGATATCGACGTGTGGCCGCAGTTTCCCGGCCAGAACGGGGGTGTATGCGCGATCATGCAGCATCCGCAGACCGGGCAGCGGCACGCCGGCGCTGATCCTCGCCGCGAAGCGTACGCGGCAGCATGGTGAGCGCGCGCGCGACAACGGTCGCATTGCTGATTGCAGCGTTGTTTGCGTCCGCCGGTGTGCAGGCTGCTGCCTATCCGGAGCGTCCGATTCGACTTATCGTGCCGTTCGCGCCGGGCGGCGGGCTGGAAATCACCGCGCGCAGCATCGGGCAGAAGCTTACGGAAAAACGCGGCCAGTCGATCGTCATCGACAATCGGCCGGGCGCTGCGACGATCGTCGGCAGCGAGATCGCGGCCAAGGCGATCCCCGATGGTTACACGCTGTTAATGATCACGACCACGTTCGCGATCAATCCGAGCTTGTACGGGAAGCTGCCCTACGATCCGGCGCGTGATTTTGCGCCGGTGACGCAGATCAACAGCGTGCCGAATATCCTGGTCATCAATCCATCGGTTTCCGCGCATACCGTGCGCGAGCTGATCGCGCTCGCGAAGGCAAAGCCCGGACAGCTCAACTATGCATCGGCCGGCAGCGGAACGTCGCCGCATCTCGCTGCCGAGTTGTTTAAGACCATGGCCGGCATCGACATGACGCATATTCCCTATAAAGGCATCCCGCCGGCGGTCACCGACGTGATCGCGGGCCGTGTGACGATGTTGATGACGACGACGATTTCCGCTGCGCCCCATGTGAAATCGGGACGGTTGCGCGCGCTGGCAGTCACCAGCCCCAAACGCTTGAGCGTGATGCCGGACGTGGCGGCAATCGGCGAGACGGTGGTGGGTTACGAAGCGGATGCTTTCCAGGGCCTGGTCGCTCCGGCCGGCGTGCCGAGGGAAATCGTGCGCCAGCTTGCCGATGATATAGCCGCGATTCTCAAACTGCCGGAGATTCGCGATCGAATTACCGCCGACGGCGCCGAGCCGGTCGGCAGCACGCCCGAGGCGTTCGGCGCTTTCCTCAAAAAGGAAATGCTAAAATGGGGCAAGGTCGTGAAAGAGTCGGGCGCGCGACCGGATTGACCACGCAGCGTTTCGACATTCACCGCAGTACCTCAACGCGCAGCAGCACCCGCGCAACCGCCAACAATTTACCGGGAGCAGGACGATGGCATCTGGCGTATTCGATGACGCGCTGATCAAGCATTTGTGGTCGAGCGATGAGTTCAGGCAGATTTTCAGCGACGAGAATCGTGTCCAGAAATGGTACGACTTCGAAGCGGCGCTCGCGCTCGAGCAGGCGGACCTCGGCATCATTCCGCGCGCCGCGGCGGAGGAGATTGTAGCGAAAGCGAAGATTACCAACGTCGATATCGAAAAGATCGCGGCCGAAATCCGTCGCATCAAGCATCCGTTGGTGCCGGCGTTGAAAGCCGTGCAGGATCTTTGCAAGCCGGAAAACGGCGAATTCATCCACTTCGGCCCCACGACGCAGGACGTGCTCGATACCGCCACGGTGCTGCAAATGAAGGACGCGCACGCGGCATACCTGCGCGACATCAAGGCCATCGGCCGCGAACTGTATCGCCTGGCGGAAAAATACCGCGACACGCCGATGGTGGGGCGCACGCACGGCGTGCAGGCGTTGCCGATCACGTTCGGGCACAAGGCCGCGATCTGGTTGTCCGAGATGGGGCGTCATTACGAGCGCATGCGCCAGCTCGAATCGCGCGTATTTGTCGGCGGTATGGTCGGCGCTGTCGGCACGCAGGCGTCCTATGGCCCTAAAGCCAAGCAACTTGAGCAAGGGCTGATGAAGCGCCTGGGGCTGGGTGTGGCGGACATCAACTGGCAGCCGGCGCGCGACCGCTTTGCCGAATATGTCTGCGTGCTGGGTCTGATCGGCGCGACGCTCGGCAAGATCGCGAACCAGATTTACATGCTCGAACACAACGAGATCGACGAATTGCTCGAGCCGTTCAGCGAGGGCAAAGTCGGCTCATCCACGATGCCGCACAAGCGCAATCCAAGCACGTGCGAGGCAGTGATGGGTGTGTCGCGCGCGATCAAATACAACGTCGCCTTGATGATGGAGTCGATGGTGATCGATCACGAACGCGACGGCGCGGCGTGGCGCGCGGAATGGCGCGCGCTGCCGGAAGCGTGTCTGATGGCGGGCGGCATGCTCGCGACCATGAAGTACGTACTTGCGGGTCTCGTCGTGAACGTCGACAAGATGCGCAGCAACCTCGATCTGCTCGGCGGCTTCCTGCTGTCGGAGCGCGTGATGTTCGTGTTGTCGGCCAAGGTCGGCAAGCAGACCGCGCATGAACTGGTCTACGAAATATCGATGCACGGCCTTGAGCACGGCGTAAGTTTCGACAAGGCGCTGCTCGCGGACAAGCGCGTTCGCGATGCCATCAGCGAAAAGGAATTGCGCGCGGCGCTCGACCCGACGACGTACGTCGGGCGCGCGCCGGAAATCGTCGACGAAGTGCTTGCGCAGGTTAAAGCGGGCGGCTGGTTAAACTAAGTCAAGATCAATCTGCCACAGAGGGCACAGAGAACACAGAGAAGTTCAAGAGCATCAAACGTCGTCAGTCTTGTGGCATTTGGTTTTCCTCTGTGACCTCTGTGGCAAATGGAATTTAGGGTTTGGAATGAATATTACGATTCTCGACGATTACCACGACACCATCCGCACGCTGCCGTGCTTTGCCAAGCTCGCCGGCCACCAAGTCACGGTCTGGAATGACCATACCAAGGACGTCGACAAGCTTGCGGAGCGCCTGAAAAATACCGAGGCGCTCGTGCTGATCCGCGAGCGCACGCCGATACGCGCGCCGTTGATCGAGCGATTGAACAAATTGAAGCTGATCAGCCAGCGCAGCGTCTATCCGCACATAGACCTCGATGCGCTGACGCGCAAGGGCGTCATCCTGTCGTCGAGCCAGCATCCGGGCCGGCCGTCGTACGGGACCGCCGAACTGACGTGGGGGCTGGTGCTCTCCTCGCTGCGTCAAATCCCGAAGCAGATGGCCGCTTTGAAGGCCGGTAAATGGCAGGTCGACGTCGGTTACGGCATACGCGGCAAGACGCTCGGTATCTATGGCTACGGCCGCATCGGTAGCGTGGTCGCCGGCTACGGCAAGGCCTTCGGTATGAAGGTGCTGGTGTGGGCGCGTGAAACGTCGCTGGCGACAGCGCGCGCCGATGGCTACAGCGCGGCGCCGAACAAGGACGCGTTCTTCGAGGAATCCGACGTGATTTCGTTGCATATGCGACTGGTCGATGCGACGCGCGGCATCGTGGCCGCCGAGGATCTCGCGCGTATGAAGCCGACCGCGCTGATCGTCAACACGAGCCGCGCCGGCTTGATTGCGCCCGGCGCGCTGGTCAATGCACTGCGCGCCGGCCAGCCGGGCATGGCGGCGGTCGACGTTTATGAAGAAGAGCCATTGACCGACACCTCGCATCCGCTGCTCAACATGGACAATGTGGTGTGCACGCCGCACATCGGCTACGTCGGCCGCGACGAGTTCGAAGTCCAGTTCACCGACATATTCGACCAGATACTGGCGTACGCAGCCGGCAAGCCGATCAACGTCATCAATCCGGAAGTGCTGGACACCGCGAAAAAATAATCAATTGCTGAAATTGAAGGAGGAGAGCATGCAATTTATTTCAAGACTCGCGGCTGCGGCCGCCTGCAGCGCCATGATCGCCCACGCCGGCGCACAACCGGCGAACAGCGCGGCGGCCGCCTATCCGGACAAGCCGGTGCGCTGGGTGGTGCCGTTCACGCCGGGCGCATCGAACGATATCATCGGACGGCTGGTGGCGTTGAAGCTCGGCGAAGCATGGAACCAGCAATTCATCATCGACAATCGCCCCGGCGCGGGCGGTCTGATCGGCGCCGACACGGTCGCCAAGGCAGCACCCGATGGCTATACGCTGCTCCTGTCCAACCCGGGACCGAACGTCAACAGCCCGCTGCTGAACAAAATGGCGCCGTACAAGGTGGACGACTTTGCGCCGGTGATCTTTTTCGGCTATGCGCCATTGCTCATACTCGCGAATCCGGCGCTGCCCGTCAAAAATCCGAAGGAGCTGCTCGATTACCTGAAGGCGAATGCGGGCAAAGTCAGCTGGGGATCGTCCGGCGTCGGCAGTAGCCTGCACATCGGCCTCGCGCTTTTTCAGGCGGCGACCAAGGTCGACGTAACGCACGTGCCCTACAAGGGCTCGGGGCCGGCGATCACCGATCTGATCGGCGGGCAGATCCAGTTCATGCACACCACCACGGTATCGGCTGAAACGCAGATCAAGGCGGGACGCGTGAGAGTAGTGGGGCTCGCGAGTTCCAAGCGCTCGCCGCTGCTGCCCGACGTGCCGACGCTGGCGGAATCCGGCATCAAGGACGCAGAAGCCATCGTCTGGTTCGGTATGGCCGTGCCGGCGAAAACGCCGCGCGCCATCATCGAGAAGCTCAATATGGAATCGAATCGCATACTCAAGCTGGCCGACGTCAAGCGGCGGCTGGACGAACTGGGCCTCGAAGTAGAGGGCGGCACGCCCGAGCAGTTCGGCGCATTCGTCAAAAAGGAAACCGCGCGGCTGCAGAAACTGATCAAGGACGGCGCACTGACGCGGGAATAATCACCATCGATAGGCTGAATCAGCGCGTAGTGGTTAAATTGAGATACCGTCCATAGAGGCGGCTGACATAACCGAGGAGATAGGCATGACGAAAGTTATAAACGCGGCGGCAGTATTCGCGCTGGTCTTGCAGTGCGCGGCAGCCGGCGCGCAATCCTATCCCACCAAGCCGGTGCGGCTCATTGTCGCGTTCCCGCCCGGCGGCTCCACCGACATCATCGCGCGCATCGTCGGCCAGAAGCTGGGCGAGCGCCTCGGTCAGCAGGTGGTGATCGACAATCGCGGCGGCGCCGGCGGCACCATCGGCACCGAGATCGCTGCGCGTGCGAATCCTGACGGCTACACATTGACCATGGGCACCACCAGCACGCACGTGATCGCGGCCGGAGTCTATGCGAAGCTCAAATACGATCCGGTCAAGGATTTCGACCCGCTGACGCTGGTGGCGACCACCCCGTACCTGCTGGTGGTTAACCCGGGCGTGAAAGCGAACTCGCTCAAGGAATTCATCGCGCTCGCCAAGTCGCAGCCGGGCAAGTTGAACTATGCATCGGCGGGCAGCGGGACGACGACGCAGCTCGCGATGGAGATGCTCAAGACGGCGGCCGGCATCGATCTCGTGCATGTTCCATATAACGGCAACGGTCCCGCGAATACGGCGACACTCGGTGGCCAGGTGCAGGCGTTGTTCGGCAGCATGCCCGCGGTCCTCACGCAGGCGAAGGCCGGCCGGCTGCGCGCTTTGGCGGTGGGTACGCCCAAACGTTCGCCGTCGCTGCCGGACGTGCCGTCGGTCGCGGAATCCGGCTTTCCCGGTTTCGACGCGTCGTTGTGGCTGGGGTTTTTTGCGCCCAAAGGCACGCCGGCGCCCATCCTCAAACGGTTGCAAACAGAGTTGACCGCCATTGCGCAATCACCCGAGATGAAGGAGCAATTCGAGCGTAACGGCGCCGAGCCGCTCACCAATACGCCGGCGGAATTCACCCAACTGATCAAGACCGAAATCGACAAGTACAGCAAGGTGATCAAGGCGGCAGGCATCAAGCTTGAATAGCCCCGCTATAGTGCACCGCTGCACCGGATTGCAGCCCGCGGGCTGCGGCGCGACCGCGTTGCGGGGCTTGCGCCGGCGGGCACACGGCTTGCTAGGTGGGTTGGCTTTACTTTACTCAGGCGATGACAGGACCCCGGGCTATGAATCTGCGTAACTCAGTTGTGATGGTCGCTCTATCGATCGGCGCGACACCGTGTACTTTCGCCCAAACGGCGGCCAATTTTCCCACGAAGGCGATCAAGATTGTCGTTCCATTCTCGCCCGGTGGTCCCAACGACATACTGGCGCGCATCATCGGCCAGAAATGGAACGAGGCGTGGGGGCATCCCGCTATTGTCGAGAATCGCGGCGGTGCCGGCGGCACCATCGGCGTCGAGTACGGCAGCAAGGCGCCTCCCGACGGTTATACGGTCATCATGGGCGGCATGAGCAATCTCGCGGTCGCGGTGGGTATTTATCCGAAACTGGGATACGACCCGCACGAGCTGACCCCGATCACCAACATTGCGATCGTGCCGTATGTGCTGATGGTGAATCCGCACGTGCCGGCGAAAAACGTCGCTGAATTGATTGTCGTGGCCAAATCGAAAAAGAGCCGCTTGAGTTACGGCAGCTCGGGAACCGGCGCAATCTCGCATCTGGCCGCGGAAATCTTCAAGTCGATGAGCGGCGCGGATATCGTGCACGTGCCTTATAAGGGCACCGCGCCGGCGGTCACCGATGTGATCGCGGGCCAGATCGACATGATGTTCGCGGATTACGCCGCGGCCGCGCCGCACGCGAAAGCCGGCAGATTGCGGATGCTGGCGGTTGCGGGCGCGAAGCGTTCGGCCGCCGCGCCCGAATTGCCGACGATCGGCGAGTCCGGACTCAAGGGTTACGCCGTCGATGCATGGTTCGGACTGGTTGCACCACCCGGCGTGCCGAAAGACGTCGTCGCCAAACTGAATGCGGTGTCCGTCACCGCCTTGAAGTCTGCCGACGTGAGGCAGCGCTTCGCGGACCTGGGCTACGAGCCGATCGGCGACACACCGGAGCAGTTCGGCGCGACGATCAAGAGCGACATCGACAAATACGTGCGCGTGACCAGGCAGGCGGGCATCAAGGCCGAGTAGCGAGCCGTGATTATTGAGTTTTACATTATGGATGACAAAAACTTTCCCTCATCCCCACCCTTCTCCCGGAGGGAGAAGGGCTTTTCTTCCCTCGCCCTTCGGGAGAGGGACCGAGGGTGAGGGAAAGTTTTGACGAGCGGCGCCATT
>JBKJMN010000447.1:0-8806 GCA_046596405.1 Burkholderiales bacterium | reverse complement strand
TGCGACGTTGCGCCTGTGGGCGTGGCGCGAAGAATTTGGCAATGAGGCTGCGTGGGCGATCGAGCTCGGGCGCGCGATGGGCGCCGCCGGTGCCGAGCGGCTGTGGCCGACGCTGACGCAAGACTAAAAAATATCAGCCGCAGATAAACGCAGATAAACGCAGATGAAAATCAAAAACGACTTGCATGTCCCTTCATGTGCATTTGAAGTTATCTGCGTTTATCTGCGTTTATCTGCGGCTACGATGGCTTTAGTGCTTGTAGCCGCGGCAGCGCACGCGCAATGGCAGCCGACTAAGAACGTCGAAATCGTCGTGCCCTCCGCGCCCGGCGGCAGCAACGACAAGACCGCGCGCAGCATCGAGCGCGTGATCCACGACAAGCGGCTGTTGACGACGACGCTGGCCGTGGTCAACAAGCCCGGTGGCGGCAACGCGATGACCATGAACTATCTGAACCTGCATGCCGGCGACGCGCATTACCTGATGGTCGGCACGCCTACGATCTTGAC
Organism: Burkholderiales bacterium; assembly: GCA_046596405.1. Classification (GTDB taxonomy): domain Bacteria; phylum Pseudomonadota; class Gammaproteobacteria; order Burkholderiales; family SG8-41; genus PALSA-1004. Next base: position 8,296 of record JBKJMN010000447.1, on the reverse strand, counting down.
CAACCATATCATCGGCGCGAGCACGCTCAACTACACCGATTTCACGCCAGTCGCATCGCTGTTCAATGAATACATCGTGTTCGCGGTCAAAGCCGATTCGCCGCTCAAGACCGGGCGCGATCTGGCCGAACGCCTGAAGAAAGACCCGAAGTCGCTCAGCATCGGTTTCGCCACGGCGGTCGGCAGCCACAATCACATCGCGGCCGGCCTGCTCGCCAAAGCGATCGGCAGCGACGTGCGCGCGTTGAAGGTCGTCGCGTTCAAAGGGTCGTCCGAGGCCGTTGCCGCGCTGCTCGGCGGCCACATCGAGCTCGTGACGACGGCGGCCGGCAATGTCGCGGACCAGGTCGAAGCGGGCAAGCTGCGCATCGTCGGCATTGCCGCCAACCAGCGGCTGCCCGCCCCGTATGCGGGCGTACCGACGTGGAAAGAGCAGGGCATCAATGTCGTGTTCGGCGGTTGGCGCAGCATCATGGGCCCCAAGAACATGAGCGCCGCGCAAATCGCCTATTGGGAAAACGTGCTCGCGCAGGTCGTCGCCGCACCCGAATGGAAAAGCGACCTCCAGCGCAATTACCTGTCCGACGACTTTGCGGTCGGCGAGCGTTTTCGCAGTGACCTCAAGCAGGATTACGTGAGCATGAAAGCCGTTCTGTCCGAGCTCGGGCTGGCCAAGTGACAGAGAGGAGATAGGCGAGAAGAGAGAGGTGGCACAAGCGTCGCGCGAAACGTGCCTCCCCCTTTCTCCTTTCTCCTCTCTCTTCTCGCTTTTTTAAAAAGGAAATCCACCATGTCCGAACCCGTCGTCCTCGTTGAAAGCCCGGCCCCCAGCGTCGGCTTAGTCCGCATCAACCGGCCGGAAGCGCGCAATGCACTGAACCTCGAAGTGCGCAGAAGCCTAGTCAAAGCTCTCGCCGACATGACCGAGGATCCGTCGATTCGCGCGATCGTGCTCGCCGGCAGTCCGAAAACGTTCGCGGCGGGCGCCGATATCAAGGAAATGGCCGGTGTCGGCAGCATCGAGCAACTGCTGCGCGGCTCGCATAAGTTGTGGCGCTCGATCTACTCGTGTCCCAAGCCCGTCATAGCGGCCGTCACCGGCTTCGCGCTCGGTGGCGGCTGCGAGCTCGCCATGACCTGCGACATCATCATCGCCGGCGTATCGGCCAAGTTCGGCCAGCCCGAAGTCAAGATCGGCATTATCCCCGGCGGGGGCGGCACCCAGCGCCTGACGCGCGCTATCGGCAAATTCAAGGCAATGCGCTACATCCTGACCGGCGATGTGTTCAGCGCGCAGGAAGCGTTCGACATGGGGCTCGTGTCCGAACTCGTGGCGGATGCCGACGTGGAGAAGCGCGCGGTGGCCATGGCACAGCAGCTCGCCGAACTGCCGCCGCTCGCGTTGCTGCATGCCAAAGAGGCCGTGCTCGCGTCTATGGAAACGCCGCTGTCGCAGGGCCTCGCGTTCGAGACCAAGGCGGTGCAAATACTGTTCTCTTCGCAGGACCAGAAGGAAGGCATGGCGGCGTTCATCGAAAAACGCAAAGCGACCTTCATCGGTAAATAGCCGACACCGGGTTTGAGTTCCCCCTCGTCAGCGGCCCGCTCGCGACGCGCCACCTGGATCGCGATCGGCGCGCTGCTGTTCGGCGCCACCGCGATCGGCACCTCAGCGCTGTTCGTCAAGGTCAGCGAAACCGGGCCAGTCGCGACCGCGTTCTGGCGCGTGTTCCTCGCGCTGCCCTTGTTGTGGCTGTGGGCCGCGGTCGAACGGCGCGACAGCCGGCAGGCGGGTTTCCCGGCAGAACGCGGACTGCTTATTGCCGCAGGCCTTTTTTTTGCAGCCGATCTCGCGGTGTGGCACTGGTCCATCATGCTGACCTCGGTCGCCAACTCGACGCTGCTCGCGAATCTCGCGCCGATTTTTGTCGCCCTCGCGGCGTGGCTGATGTTTCGCCAGCGGCCTCACGGAAAATTCCTCGGCGGCCTCGCGATCGCGGTGACCGGGATGGCGCTGCTGATCGGCGGCGATTTCCAGTTGCAGGGCAAAGCATTGCTCGGCGATGCGCTCGGCGTGGTCACGGCGATGTTTTATGCGGGCTACCAGCTGACAGTGACCCGGGTGCGCGCGCGCGTCTCGACCGCGACCATCATGGCGTGGAGCGGTCTGGTAACCGCCGTTGCACTGCTGCCGATTGCGCTCGTTTCCGGCGAACAACTGCTGCCGGTCACGGCCATGGGATGGATCAAGCTCGCCGGCCTAGCCCTCATTGCGCAAGTCGCCGGCCAAAGCCTGATCGCGTACGCGATGGCGCATCTGCCGACCACGTTCTCGTCGGTCGGCCTGCTGTTCCAGCCGGTCATGGCGACGCTGTTTGCGTGGCTGTTGCTCGGCGAGGCGGTCAGCGCGCTGCAGCTCGCCGGCGGCATTACGGTGCTGATCGGCATCCGCATGGTGCATCTCGCGGAAAATCCCCGCTGATCCGGCGCGCGGCGACTTGTTCCGCGCATCGGCATTCTTTATGCTTGATGAATCGCTTCTCTCTTAACGCGAGGTCTGCCATGAATCGCCCGTTGCATTTGCTGTCGTCGCTGTTGCTGCTGACGTTTGCTGCGCCCGCTGCGGCACAACCCGCTTCGTCCTTCGACAAAAGCTCAGGAGGCTCAGGACAGGCCTATCCGGCGAAATCCGTGCGCATGGTGGTGCCGTTCGCGGCCGGCGCCGGCTCCAACGACATCATGGCGCGGCTGGTGGCGCAAAAACTGACGGACAGTTTTGCGCAGCAGGTCATCGTTGACAACCGGCCCGGCGCATCGGGCATCATCGGCACCGACATCGTCGCCAAGGCGCAACCGGACGGCTACACGCTCTTGATGATGAGCCTCACGTTTTCGGTCAACCCAAGCTTGTTCAGCAAGCTGCCCTACGACACAGTAAAAGATTTTGTTCCCGTCACCATGGTCGCGTCGGCGCCGCTGATGCTCGTCGTGCATCCATCGGTGCCGGCGAAATCGGTGGCTGAATTCATCGCGTACGCGAAAGCCAATCCGGGCAAGCTCAATTTCGGCTCCGGCGGCCCCGGCACGACACCGCATCTCGCCGGCGAAATGATCAAGACCATGACCGGCCTGCAGATGACCCACATCCCGTACAAAGGCGGGGCGCCCGCGCTGGCCGATCTCGTCGGTGGGCAAATCCAGTTCATGTGCGAAAACATTCCGGGTACGTTGCCCTTCGCCAAGTCGGGCAAGCTGCGCGCGCTCGCAGTCACCGATTTGAAGCGTTCGCCGCTGTTGCCCGAGCTGCCGACGCTCGACGAGGCGGGCCTGCGCGGTTACCAGATCGTGGGCTGGAACGGTCTGTTCGTCCCCGCCGGGACGCCGCCGGCTATCGTGACCAAATTGCATGGCGCAGTAGTAGGTGCGCTGGCGCTGCCCGATGTGAAAGAGCGCTTGACGATCATGGGCGCCGACGCCGTCGGCGATACGCCGCAGCATTTTGCGGCGTTCATCAAAGCCGAGATACCCAAGTGGGCGCAAGTCGTCAAAGCGGCAGGGCTCAAGATCGAATGAGGGAAGTCAGCCGCGAGCTCGCGCGCTTCGTCGTCGATTCCCGCTGGACGGAGTTGCCGCGCGAAGTCCGGCACGAAGCGAAGCGCGCGCTGCTCAACTGGATCGGTTGCGCGCTCGGCGGCTGCACCGATGCGGCAGCCGGCACTGCACTGGCGGCGGTGCGTGAATTTGCCGGTCCGCCGCAGGCGACCGTGCTCGGCCGCCGCGAGCGCCTCGACATACTCAACGCGGCGCTGGTCAATGCGATCGGTTCCAATGCACTCGACTTCGACGACACCCATCTGCGCACGGTGATCCACCCGACGGTACCGGTGGCCGCTGCGCTGACCGCGTTGGCCGAGCACGTGCCCGTGACCGGAGCCCAATTTCTGCACGCCTTTATTCTCGGCGTCGAAGCCGAATGCCGGATCGGTCTCGCCGTGTCGCCGGAGCATTACAACGCAGGCTGGCATATCACCTCGACGTGCGGCGTGTTCGGCGCGGCGGTCGCCTGCGGCAAACTGTTGAACCTCAATGAACAACAAATGACATGGGCGCTCGGCATCGCCGCGACGCAGGCGGCCGGGCTGACGGCGGTGCACGGCAGCATGAGCAAGTGCTTCAACATGGGCCATGCGGCACGTAACGGCTTGACCGCCGCATTGCTCGCCCGGAAGGGTTACACGAGTTCTGAGCGCGCCCTCGAAGCCCCGCGCGGCTTTGCACACGTGCTGTCGTCGCGTTGCGACCTGCACGCAATCGGCGCCGGGCTCGGCGCAAGCTGGGAGCTGATGGAAAATGCCTACAAGCCTTACCCGTGCGGAATCGTCGGGCATCCGGTCATCGACGGCTGCCTCGATTTACGCGCTGCGCACGCGATCGCACCGGACTCGATCGAGCGCATTGAACTGCGGGTGCATCCGCTCGTCATGCAGCTGATGGGAAATCCAGCCCCGCGCGACGGACTCGAAGCGAAGCTGTCGGTGCACCATTGCGCCGCGGCAGCCTGCATATTCGGCGCAGTCGGCGTTAGGGAGTTCACCGATGCGTGCGCGATCGATCCTGCGCTCATCGCATTGCGTGCGCGGGTCGTGCCGACCGTGGACGAAGCCATGCCGGCCGACGCCGCCGACGTCGCGGTCACGCTCAGCAGCGGCGTTAAGCATCGGGCGTTCGTGGCGCATGCGCGCGGCAGTCTTGCCCGCCCGATGAGCGATACCGATATCGAAGACAAGTTCAAATCACTCGCCGCCTGGGGACATTCGACCTGCAATGCGCACGACGCGATCGCATTGCTATGGTCGTTCGATAACGTCAGCGACGCGGCAGCGCTCGCGCAGGCGACCGTGCCCGCGCCCGCTTCGACAGTCTAGCGGCGCCCTGTAGTAATATCGCGCCCACGATTCGCCACAATTTCCCAGCGGAGCAACTCATGCCTTACGCAGATTCGAACGGCGTCAAACTCTATTACGAAGAAGCCGGCCGCGGCGTCCCTATTGTGTTCGTGCACGAATTCGCCGACGACCTGTATGGCTGGGAAGACCAGATCCGCTACTTCAGCCGGCGCTATCGCTGCGTCGCATTCAACGCGCGCGGCTATCCGCCGTCGGACGTGCCGAAGTCCGCGACGAAGTATTCACAGGCGATCGCCACCGACGACGTCGCCAACGTGATGCGCCATCTCAAGATCCGCAAAGCGCATGTCATCGGCTGCTCGATGGGCGGCTATGCGACCGTGCACTTCGGCCTTAATTATCCGCGCATGGCGCTGTCGCTGACCGCCATCGGCGTAGGCTTCGGCTCCGACCCGGACAAGCGGGCCCAGTTCATGCGCGACAACGACGTCATGATCAAACGCTTCCTCGAGCTCGGCACCAAGGAGGCGATCAGGCCCTACCAGGTCGGCCCGTCGCGCGTGCAGTTCCAGAACAAGGATCCGCGCGCTTTCGCGCATTTCTGCGCCGAGTTTGCCAAGCATTCGGCGCTCGGCTCGGCCAACACGCTGACCGGCTGCCAGGGCAAGCGGCCGACGATCTATAGCCTCGAGCGCAAGCTGCGGCAGCTCAAGGTACCGCTGCACATGGTGAGCGGCGACGAAGACGACAACTGCCTCGAGCCCGGCATTTTTATCAAGCGCGTGTGTCCGTCGGCGACGCTCACCGTCGTCGCGGGCACGGGCCACGCCGTCAATCTCGAGGAGCCGGCGCTCTTCAACCGCATCACGGCGGAGTTCCTGGCGCAGGTCGACAGCGGCCGCTGGAAACCGCGCGACGTGAGATCGCTCGGCAAATCGACGATGGCGAAGAAGTAGCAAACTGACAAAACACTTCAGCTTTGCACTGAAGCAATACGCGGGGGAGACGCATGACAGCGCACAAGATTGTGGCCTTTTTTTTCTGGTGGGCGTGCTGCAGTTTCGCGTTCGGACAAAACTTCCCTTCCAAGCCGATCCGTATCCTCGTGCCGACGATTGCCGGCAGCGCGCCCGACGTGCGCGTGCGCCAGATTGCGCCTAAGTTGAGCGACGCAGTCGGCCAGCCGGTCATCGTCGACAACCGCCCGGGCGCGAACGGCACCATCGCAACCCAACTCGCGGCGAGGGCGACGCCCGACGGCCATACGCTTTTGTATGGCCTGATCAACAACGCTATCAACGACGCGCTGCATCCGCAATCGTGCTGCCGGCTCAATCAGGAACTGGTTGCTGTCGTGCACTTTACGTCGACCCCGCTCGTGATGGTCGTGCATCCATCGGTTCCCGCGAACACGCTGCAGGAATACCTTCAGCTTGCAAAAGCCAAGCCGGCTTTTCTCACGTACGCGTCGGCGGGCCCCGGCAGCATTACTCAGTTGCTCGGCGAGTGGATCAAATTCAAAAGCGGCACGCGCGTGCTCGACGTGCCTTACAAATCAGTCGGCGCTGAAGTGCCCGACCTGCTCGGCGGGCAGATCATGACGGCGTATCTCAATCCGATTGCGGTGGCTGCGCACCTGCGCTCCGGCAAGCTGCGCGGCCTCGCGGTCGCCGGTCCCAAACGGATTGCCGCGTTTCCGGACGTGCCGACCATCGCGGAGGCTGGGCTGCCCGGCATCGACGGTGTAGTCTGGAACGGCTTCTTTGTTCCAGCGGGCACGCCGAAGCAAAGTATTGAGATTCTGAATCGCGAGCTGCTGCGTACATTCAATGCACCTGACGTGCGCGAACAACTGGCGGCAATCGGCGCCGACCTCGTGGGCGGGCGGCCGGAAGACTACGCAATGTTCATCCGCCAGGAATCGGCGAAGTGGGGCAAGGTCATCAAAGACGTCGGTATCAAGGCTGAGTAAAAACCAATCGCCGCGGGTCAATGTAAGACAGCGCTATCACGTTTCATGACGCTCGCATTACGCAGCGGGGTATAGCGTAACGTTAACATTCGAGCCGTTTATGACGGTGTATCGCTTTTGTCATAAGTGTGGCCCGATAGCGACTGTCGAAGTCGACTAAATGAGCTGATAAAATGTCTACGAAATCGTCATCTAAATTGTCACCCAATACACGTAGATTCGCTGAACATGCTCTCGAATAGGACGATCGTCTTCCTTTGCGGCCTAGTCGCGGGGGCTGGAGCGGGCATTTATGCCTGGGATACGTTTTTTCCTCGCCCAACATTGTTTGATCGTACTGCATCGCTCAGCGTCAGGATCATCGAACATCTCGGATAGCTGAAGGTAATTGCGAAGGGGAATAATCGATGTGCAGCCGCGCTTGTCTCTGCCTTGCTTCAATCAGATTTGGACGCGTCTAGTGTGCCGCCGCTAGACGCCAGTGCGACGTCAACTGAGAGGGGAATGCGGGAAACATTTGAAGCGAAAGTCGCAGAGGCGAAAAGTTTTCTCTCCGCGAATCCGCAGCTCTCCGTAAAAAATTGTGCAGAAAGCGAATCTAACCAATCAATCCAGTCCGGACCGGCAAAAAGCGCCGTCCGCTGATTTCCACGTTAGCGTGCACAATATAATGGTGATACGCTATGCACATGAAACATGAACTCGTCGCCGAGATTCTCGCGCTTCCCGTTGCGGAACGCGTCCGCTTGGTCGAAGCTATCTGGGACAGTATTTCTTCGGTTCCCGACGCATTGCCGCTGACTCAGTGGCAAATGGATGAGCTCGATCGCCGACTTGCCGAGTTCGAGGCCGATCCAGACTCCGGCGCAACCCTCGAAGAGGTCTTTGCGAGAATCCGCCGAGCCGCATGAGGCGGTTCATTCTTCGTTCTCGTGCTGAAAGTGACATTCAATCCATTTTCGACTGGTACGAGTCACAACGGCTTGGTCTCGGGGAAGAGTTTCTTGTGTCGCTACGCGAGCGACTCGATACAGTTTGCAGTCTTCCTGAAGGATTTCCGTTTTTCTATCGCGATGTCCGCAGGGCGGTCGTGTCACGTTTTCCGTATATCGTCTTCTACGTCGTGCGGCCTGATCAGGTCGCTGTGCTCGCGACTCTTCATCAATCCCGCAATCCAGCCGTTTGGCCACGTCGCTCGGGCAGTGCACGCTAACCCGCTGCTCGACAACGGACGCACGCGAAAAACTTGCATGCGCCGGTTAGCGCAACGTTAGGCTCCACCAGAGCCGCAACATGACTTGTCGCTCAAAACTTTGGCAGGCGCTTGGCCTTATTGCATGGCTCGGGCTGGTCATGATCGTCGCGGCTGCCGGCGCGCTCGCGTCGGTCGATGCAGCTTCGTTTTATCTCCAGCTCA
>JBKJMN010000457.1:0-7993 GCA_046596405.1 Burkholderiales bacterium | reverse complement strand
ACTTCGGCCTGCGCCCGCCGATGTGGGTGATACATTCCTGGTAGGTAGCGTCCCGGCTGTCGGCGCGGCCCGTCCGCGACGCGGTGCGCGCGAGCGGGATTAACGGCGGAACCTGATCGCAAAACATGTCCGTATTCACGCTCGTCACGCCCGAAGAACTCGCGGCGTGGCTCCGGAATTATTCGCTGGGTACGCTCTTGCGGCTCGAGGGCATCGCCGCCGGCATTGAGAACACCAATTACTTCGTCACCACCACGCACGGCCGCTACGTGCTCACCCTGTTCGAGAAGCTGCAGGCGCACGAGCTGCCGTTTTACATGAACCTGATGACGCATCTCGCGCGCCACGGCATCCCGTGCCCGCAGCCGATCGCCAATCGCGCCAATCAGGTTCTGGACGAACTGAACGGCAAGCCCGCGAGCATATTAACGTGCGTGCCGGGCGCAGACCTGAAAGAGGTTGATGCCGGCCGCTGCGCAATCATCGGCGAGCTGCTCGCCGAAATGCATCTGGCCGGACAAACCTACGGCGCCGCCATGCCGAACCCGCGCGGACCGCAATGGTGGGAGACGGCGATGCCGCAGGTGACGCCGTTTCTCGATGCGGGCGCGCGCGCGATGCTCGCCGCCGAAGTCCGCTTCCACGCGCAGCACCGCCACGCCGACCTGCCGCGCGGCGCTATCCACGCCGATCTGTTTCGCGACAACGTGCTGTGGGACGGCGCGCGCGTCGGCGGCATCATCGATTTTTACTTTGCATGCACCGATGTGCTGCTCTACGACGTAGCGATTACCGTCAACGACTGGTGCTGTACGCCGGCGCCGGCACTCGACGCGCCCCGCGCGCAGGGGCTCCTGTCCGCCTACCACCGCGTGCGGTCCTTCAGCGCCGCCGAGTCCGCGGCGTGGCCGCACATGCTGCGCGCGGCCGCGCTGCGCTTCTGGGTGTCGCGGCTCTATGATTTTCACCTGCCGCGGCCCGGCGCGCTCGTCCACGCCAAGGACCCGGCCTACTTTCAACGCATGCTCGAGCAGCATATCGCGCGCGCGGGCAATCTCCCGCAGATGCTGGACTAGAACCATGCAAATCCGCAAAGTCGAAGCGGCGCACGGCTGGCACTGGCTGGTGCAGGGCCTGGTGATTTTCCGCAAGGATCCCGCGCGCTGGCTGCTCCTGATCGCGGTGCTGTTCGTCGCCAGCCGCATCCTGCTCGCGATACCTTTCGTGGGTTTGCTGGTCGTGCTCGTCACGCCCAATTTTCTCGCCGGGCTCACGCACGGCGCACAGGCGCTCGAGCAGGGCAAGTCGCTGCGGTTCGGCTATCTCGCGAGCGGCTTTCTCAAAACTCCCGGCCGGCTGATTACGCTCGGCAGCGTATCGCTGCTGGGCCACTTCCTGATGCTGCTGGCGATGACGACGGTCGCCGGCGCCGCGTTGTCCGACATCGTGCAGACGATGAGCACCGGTGCTGTAACCCAGGAAACCGTGGCGGCGATGCGCGTCGCCGCGCCGCGCCTGTTGCTCAGCGTGCTGGTCGGTCTGGGCATTGCTCTGCCAGTGATGCTGGCAGTGTGGTTTGCGCCCATGCTGGTGTTTTTCGACGACATGAAAGCGGGGCCGGCGATGCTGGCGAGCCTGTGGGCGTGTCTGCGCAACCTGCCGGCGATGCTCGTCTACACGGTGGCGGTGCTGGGGCCGCTGATCGTCATGATGCAAATCGGCCTCGCCCTCACGCGCCAGCCCGACATGGGGATCTGGCTGTTGGCACCCGTGCTTGTGCCGTCGCTGTACGCGGGTTATCGCGATCTTTTTGTAGCCGAGCCGGTCGCCGAATAGTTCTCAGGCCGCGGAAAGCTTCGCGTATTCAAGTGCGAGCCACTTCGTGCCGTTGCGATGGAAGTTGACCTGCACCCGCGCGTCATTGCCGCGGCCCTCGGCGTTGACGATGACCCCGGCGCCGAACTTCGGATGCACGACGTTCTGGCCGATGCGCCACGGCGATGCCGGTTCTTCCACGACCACCGCACGCGGCGCAACCGCGTAGCCGCCGCGCGATTCGCGGACGGCCGGCGCGAGCGACGCATAGGTGCCCGCGCGGTTGATCCGTTTCAACAGGCCATCCGGGATTTCGCCGAAAAAACTCGATGCGATGTTGTAACGCGTCTGACCGTGCAACATGCGGCTTTGCGCGAACGACAGATAAAGGCGCCGCCGCGCGCGCGTGAGCGCGACGTACATGAGCCGCCGCTCCTCCTCCTTGCCGTCGGCCTCCGACAGGCTGTTCTCGTGCGGAAACAGGCCTTCCTCGAGCCCGCTGATGAATACGCTGTGGAATTCGAGGCCTTTCGCCGAGTGCACGGTCATCAGTTGCAAGGCATCCGCGCCGGCCTGCGCCTGGTTATCGCCGGCTTCGAGCGCCGCATGCGCGAGGAAGCCGGCGAGCGTCGTATCGTCCTGTGCTGCGTCGGCAATGAAACCGGCCGCCGCGTTGATCAATTCGTCGAGGTTTTCGAGCCGGTCGGCGCCTTCGCGCTCCTTCGCGTAATACGCTTTGAGTCCGCTGTGCGCGAGCACGTGCTCGATGATCTCGGGCAGCGGCAGGCCCGCGCACGCCGCGCGCATGCCGGCGATCAGCGCGACGAAAGCATCGACGCCTTTTTTCGGCACGCCGGCTTCCTCACGCACGCCTGACGTGAGCGCTTTCTCCTTCGCCGCCGTCCACAGGCTCACGCCGCGGGTTCTGGCGGCGTCCTGCAACTGCTCGAGCGCGCGGTTGCCGATGCCGCGCGTCGGAAAATTGATTATGCGCAAAAGCGCCCCGTCGTCTTCGTCGCTCGCTAGCACGCGCAGGTATGCAAGCGCGTGCTTGATCTCCTGGCGCTCGAAAAAGCGCAGCCCGCCGTAGACGCGATAGGACATGCCCGCATTGAATAGCGCGTGCTCGAGCACGCGCGACTGTGCATTCGAGCGGTACAAGAGCGCGATTTCCGACAGCCGCAACCCGTCGTGATGCAACGATTTCACTTCGTCCACGATAAAGCTCGCCTCGTCGATGTCGCTGCCGGCCTCATACACGCGCAGCGGCTCGCCCTTGCCCTCCGCAGTCCACAGGTTCTTGCCAAGGCGCCGGCGGTTGTGATCGATCAGCGCGTTGGCGGCGTCGAGGATGTGCCCGTGCGAGCGGTAGTTCTGCTCGAGCTTGATCACCTTCTCGACCGCGAAATCCTTTTGCAGGTCTCCCATGTTGGCGGCGGACGCGCCGCGAAAAGCGTAGATCGACTGATCGTCGTCGCCGACTGCAAATATCGCGTTGGCCGCACCGTGCGCCGTCGCGGTGGTGTTGCCCCCGGCGAGCATGCGCAGCCACTGGTATTGCAGCCGGTTGGTGTCTTGGAATTCGTCGACGAGGATATGCCGGAAACGCCCGCGGTAGTGATCGCGCAGAAGCTCGTTTTTCGCGAGCAACTCGTAGCAACGCAGCAGCAGCTCGGCGAAATCAACGACGCCTTCGCGCTGGCATTGCTCGTCGTACAGCGCATAGAGCTCTTTCATACGGCGCGAAAAGCCGTCGTAGTCGTCGGCATCGACCGCGCGCTTGCCGGCGTCCTTGTGGCTGTTGATGTACCAGCCGATCTGGCGCGCCGGAAATTTCTCCTCGTCGACGTTGGCCGCCTTCATCATGCGCTTGATCAGCGCCAGCTGGTCCTGGCTGTCGAGGATCTGAAACAGCTGCGGCAGCCCCGCTTCGCGGTAATGCGCGCGCAGCATGCGGTTGCACAGGCCGTGAAAGGTGCCGACCCACATGCCGCGCGTATTGATCGGCAACATGGAAGAGATGCGCGCCAGCATCTCCTTCGCAGCCTTGTTCGTGAACGTCACTGCGAGCAGGCCGGCCGGATTCGCCTGGCCGGTCTGGATCAGCCACGCGATGCGCGTCGTGAGCACGCGCGTTTTGCCGCTGCCGGCGCCGGCGAGTATCAGCGCCGACTGGTGCGGCAGCGTGACGGCTTCGAGTTGGGGCTCGTTGAGTCCGGCGAGAAAGGAAGGCGAAGACATGAAAAGTGGGCGGGAAACGTTCGATTATAGTACCTGCAGAAAAAAAAGCGGCCAGCAACGCTGGCCGCCAGACATCAATGCCGCCGGACTATCTTGAAACTTTTGGCTCGCCGAGACCCAGTTGTGTCTTCAACTTCGCGCCCAGTGCGGCGGCTTCCTCGCGGGTCGCGAGATTCGAAATCCGCACGCGGTAGTTGATGCCCGCCTCGCTGGTCATCGGCCGGATTTCAGCCGCATAACCGGCGTGCCGCAGCCCGTCGTAGGTTTTGAGCGCGGTGTCCTGGTCGTTCGCCTCGGCAAGGTAAACACGCCACTTGCCACCCTTGCGCAACGCGCCGGCGCCAGCGGCGATTTCGGTCTCCTGCGCCCACTTCGCGAGCTGCTCCCTGGATACCGGCCCGACCGGGTCGGCCGGCTTGTCCTTGGGCGCGACATAGAACGACAGCGGCTGGTCCATGGTGAAAGCCTGGTCGCCGCGCGTTACATCGACTTTGCCTTCGATCAGGCACGCGATGTCCTTCGCCGCATCCGCCTTGCCCCACAAGTCGGTGCCGCGAATGCCGACCGTAATGGTGACGATGCGCACTTTGACGTCACGCTCGCCGCGGAATTTGGTCAACGCCTGGGTCGTAAACCGGAACGCGCCGCTCAGCACGTCGAGCGATGCGGTCACCACATCTTTCAATTTAAACTTCTGCTGACCGAGGTCATCGAGGCTCAATATCCCGTTCTCGCCCAGCTTGATCAGGCTGCCATCGGCGAGCCGCAACAAAGCGCGGGCGCCGGGACCGGTGATGACGCGATCCTTGTTGGTGAGCGTGGCACCAAGCGCCAGCGCATCGCGCGCGCCGCTCGCGTGCTCGACCCATGCCGGCATCTGCACGCCTTCGACGACCAGATACGACCGGGTCGCGGCCACCGCGCAGCCTGCCGCCAGCATCAGCAAAACGGAAAAAAGCATTTTGATTTTCATTGCGGCCTCCTTGATTTTCCGGTCACCCATGCGATACGGGCGGCCACGGATTTTGGATGCGGGGCAGGTATAATTCGCGTCTTTGCCGCATTCGCAGATTCCGTATGCAGAACAAGTACAACCCCCACGCAATCGAGCGCGACGCCCAGCAGTTCTGGGTGGACCAGCGCTCGTTTCGCGCCGCAGAACCGGCGGGCGATTCCACGCAAACGCCCGCTAAACCCAAGTACTACTGCCTGTCGATGTTCCCCTATCCATCCGGCAAGCTGCATATGGGGCACGTGCGAAACTATACCATAGGCGATGCGCTCTCCCGCTACCACCGCATGCGCGGATTCAACGTGCTGCAGCCGATGGGATGGGATGCGTTCGGGCTGCCCGCCGAAAACGCGGCGATGGCCAATCGCGTGCCGCCGGCCAAGTGGACGTATGACAACATCGCGTACATGAAAAAGCAGCTGCAGTCGCTCGGCTTCGCGATCGACTGGGAGCGCGAGCTGGCGACCTGCCAGCCGGACTACTACCGCTGGAACCAGTGGTTTTTTCTGCGCCTGCTCGAAGCGGGCCTCGTCTACAAGAAAACCGGCACCGTAAACTGGGACCCGGTCGATCAGACCGTGCTCGCCAACGAGCAGGTGATCGACGGCCGCGGCTGGCGCACCGGCGCATTGGTCGAAAAGCGCGAAATCCCGATGTACTACATGGCGATCACGAAGTACGCCGACGAGCTGCTCGCCGCGCTCGACACGCTGCCCGGGTGGCCCGAGCGCGTGAAGACCATGCAGGCGAACTGGATCGGTAAAAGCACCGGCGTGCGGCTTGCATTCCCCTATACGCTCGATGGCAAGCCCGGCAAATTGTGGGCGTTCACCACGCGCGCCGACACCATCCTGGGGGTCACCTTCTGCGCGGTCGCCGCCGAGCACCCGCTGGCCGCCAGCGCGGCGCGGAAAAATCCTGCGCTGGCGGCATTCATCGACGAGTGCAGGCGCGGCAGCGTGATAGAGGCCGATCTGGCGACGATGGAAAAGAAGGGCATGCCGACGGGATTTTTTGTCGCGCATCCGCTCACCGGCGAAAAAATCGAGGTGTGGGTCGGCAACTACGTGCTGTGGGGGTATGGCGACGGCGCGGTGATGGGCGTGCCCGGACACGACGAGCGCGATTTTGCGTTCGCGAAAAAATATCATCTCGGCATCAAACCGGTGATCGCGGTCAGCAACAAGGCATATTCGACCGATGCCTGGCAACCGTGGTACGCGGAGCACGGCGTGTGCGTCAATTCCGGCAAGTACGACGGCCTCGACTACACGGCCGCGGTCGATGTCATCGCCGCCGATCTCGCCGCCAGGAGCCTCGGCGAAAAACAGATCATGTGGCGCTTGCGGGACTGGGGCATTTCGCGCCAGCGCTACTGGGGCACGCCGATCCCGCTCATCCACTGCGCCGCTTGCGGCGACGTGCCGGTGCCCGACGACCAACTGCCGGTCGTGCTACCCGAGGATTGCGTGCCGGACGGCAGCGGCAATCCGCTCAACAAGCGCGCCGACTTCGTGAATTGCACCTGCCCGAAATGCGGGCAGCCGGCGAAGCGCGAGACCGACACGATGGATACGTTCGTCGATTCGTCGTGGTACTACATGCGCTTCGCGTGCGCCGACGGGAAAAATGCTATGGTCGATGAGCGCGCCAATTACTGGCTGCCGGTCGACCAGTACATCGGCGGCATCGAGCACGCGATCCTGCACCTCTTGTATTCCCGGTTCTGGACCAAGGCGATGCGCGACCTGAAGCTCGTCAAACTCGATGAGCCGTTCGCGCGGCTGTTGACTCAAGGCATGGTGCTGAACGAAATTTTCTACCGCAAGCCCGCCGCGGGACGCCTCACCTATTACAACCCGTCCGAAGTCGACCTCGCGGTCGACGCCGCTGGCAAGCGGACCGGCGCGACGCTCAAGGCCGACGGCCTGCCCGTCGACTCCGACGGCATCGGCACGATGTCGAAGTCAAAAAACAACGGCGTCGATCCGCAATTGCTGATCGATGAATACGGCGCCGACACCGCGCGGCTCTTCATGATGTTCGCAAGCTCTCCCGAGGACACGCTGTTGTGGAACGACGCGGGCGTCGAAGGCGCGTCGCGATTCCTGAAACGGTTGTGGACGTACAGCGTGGAATTCGCGCACGGTGCGGGTGCAGCGGACGCGCAATTGCAGCAAGCTACACGCCTGGAAATCCATTCCGTTCTGAAGCAGGCCAATCACGACATGGCGAGACATCAGTTCAACACGGTAGCTTCGGCCGCGATGAAGATATTGAACGCGCTCGATCGCATGCGCGGCGTCAAAGACGACGTGACCCGCGAGGGGCTCGCCATCCTGTTGCGCCTGCTCGCGCCGATCACGCCGCACATTTCGCATGCGTTATGGCGCGAACTCGGCTTCGGAATCGACATTCTTGAGGCCGCGTGGCCGGAAGTCGACGCGCGCGCGCTGCTGGTCGACGAAATCGACATCGTGCTGCAGGTCAACGGCAAGCTGCGCGGCAACATGCGCGTCGCCAGAAATGCGAACCGCGCCGAGATCGAAGCGGCCGCAATGCAGAACGCGAACGTGCAAAAGCACCTCGGCGGCCAGCCGGTGAAGAAGGTCGTCGTGGTTCCCGGCCGCCTGGTCAACGTGGTAGTGTAAAGACTCGTGAGTGCGGTGTAAGGAGCAAGCGGTGGCAAATACGATATCCGGCATCAGGCAGGCGGTGGCGAAATTTTTCCGCCTCTCGCCTCTCGCCTCTCGCCTCTCAGCCAGCATCGCGCTATGCGCGCTGCTGACTTCATGCGGTTTCCATCTGCGCGGCCAGGCCGATCTGCCGTTCGAATCGATGTATATCGTCGGCTCGCCGACGTTCACGACACCGCTCGCGCGCGCGGTGCGGGGCGGCAGCAAAACGCGCATTACGACCAATCCG
>JBKJMN010000177.1:0-13854 GCA_046596405.1 Burkholderiales bacterium | reverse complement strand
TGCGCGTGCGCTTGTCGCCTTTGCCCATATCGTTTTCCGTTTAAGTGGGGTTGAGTCGCGGGGAATGCCAGCGCGCCACAATAGACATATTGCGCGCCGCGGTCAATGCTCTCATTTACGCGCCCGGCCGTTGATGAAGGCGCCCGCGAACAGCACCACCGCATTCGAAACGAACACCGCGGCGAAACCGAGCGCCGAGCCGATGCCGCCGAACGCGAGCGGTATCGTTACGTGCGCCAGGTTGTTCACGGTCACGCGGATGCCGGCAGCCTCGCTCGTGCGCCCGCCTGGTGCCAGGTTATAGATCAGGTTCATCGATAGCGGCTGGCCGGTGCCGAGCCCCAGGCCGAGCAGGAACGAAATCGCGGCCAGCGCCCACGCATTCTTGAAAAAAGGAAACAACAGGTAAGCGATGCCGGCCACGAAAATGGCCACGGTCAGAATGCGGATTTCGTCGTTTTCTTTCATCATGCGGGGAAGGAATACTCGGATCACCAGCGTCGCGGCGGAAAAAGTCGCGAGTATCATGCCGATCGCGGAGGCCGACAGCCCCGCATTGTGCGCGTAGACCGGCATATAAAAGTTGTAGAGATCCCATGCGCCGGACATGAAGCCGCTCGCGATGAAAATCCGGCGCAACGGCGCAATGCGCAGCAGGTCGAGCACGCTCTGCCCCTCGCTCTGTTCCGGATTGGACGAAGGCCGCGGGATCCAGTCCGCGCGCCACCACTGCGCGGCGACGGACAGCACGATGCCGCCCGACAGCACCAGCAGCGCATTGCGAAAGCCGAGATGGTCGATCGAAAACCCGGCGACCAGCGGCCCGAGAAAACTCGCGATCGAAAACCCGACGCTCAACAAACTGTAATTGCGGCCGCGGTCTGCGGGCCGGCCCACCGCGCCGGTGATTCCCTGCACCGCGACGAAGAAAAACATGAACGACGTGCCGAGCAGCAGGGCCGCGACATACAGGGTGGCGAGACCGGCAACCAGCACGGGCAGCGCAATGCCAACCGCCAGGCCGAGCGTTCCCAGCAGCATCGGCAGACGCGCGCCGAGGCGATCGATCAGCTTGCCCGCGTAGATCGCCAGCACTAGCGGGCACAGCGCGTAAAACGACACCAGCACGCCGATTGCGAACGAGTGGGCGCCGAGGTCTATCGCATAGAGGGAGAACACGACGCGGCTGCCGGTGAAGGCCGCGTGATTCAGAATGCACAGCAGAACGATCAGGTAAATCGCCATGGGCCGCAAAGACCGCAACGCGACGCCGCAGGCCGCCGCACGAGTTCTAATCGGCCATTTTAGTTTGTTTCAGCGGCGTGGTTGGCTCGCGGCGGGCGGACGGCGAAGACTAGTCCGGCGAGGCGCCGGACAAGCGCACGATTTCGCCCCATTTGCGGTTTTCCCGCACAATGAAGGCGGCGTAATCCTGCGGGCCGATCGGCATCGGGTACGAGCCGACGGTCGCGAACCGCTCGACCACATCGGGACTCGCGAGCACGCGCTGCATCACCTTGTAAAGCTGCTCGACGATGGGCGGGGGAATTCCGGCGGGCCCCGAGAGCCCGTACCACACCCCGTCCTCAAGACCGGGAAAACCGGCTTCCGCCATCGTCGGCACGTCGGGAAAAATTGCAAAGCGCTTGTCGCTCATCGCGGCGAGCGCGCGCAAGCGACCCGCTTTAATCTGGCCGATCAGCGAAGGCAAGCCGTCCATCATCATATGGACCTGTCCCGCGGCGAGATCGATGACCGCGGGTCCGCTGCCTTTGTACGGCACGTGCGTGATGAGCGCGCCCGTCTTGATTTTAAATTGCTCGCCGAAGAGCTGGGGCGCGCTGCCGTTGCCCGACGAGCTGAACATGTACTTGCCGGGATTGGCCTTGGTGAGCGCGATAAATTCCTTGACCGACCGCGCCGGCACGTCGGCGTTGACTGCCATCATCGCGGGTATCAGCGAAATGCCCGCAATGTGGGTGAATCCCTTCATCGCATCGTACGGCAGTTTTTTGTACAGCACGGGCGCCGCGCCGTGGGTAGTGCTCGAACTCAGCATGAGCGTATAGCCGTCGGCGGTCGCTTTCGTCACGTACTCGGACGCAATGATGCCGCCGGCGCCGGGCCGGCCCTCGACGACGACGTTTTGGCCCAGCAGTTCGGAGAGCTTGGCCGCGACTACGCGCCCGGTGAAGTCGGCGGCGCCGCCGGGCGGCACCGAAATAACGAGTCGCAAAGGCCGTTGCGGGAATGCGTCCGCCGCGTGCGCCGGCGCGAGTGCCGGCAGTCCAAGCGACAACAACAGGGCGAGCAGTCTATTCATGGCAGTTCCTTTCAGGCACCGTTTCATCAGCTAATGCAAGCCGCGTACCAGCTTGCGCAGAACCCCGGATGCGCGCGGTCAGGCCGCGGGCGGATAACGCTTGCGCAACTCGTCGACGCCGGCCTGCACGGTGTAGACGTCGAGAATTTCGGTCTCCTCGTCGAGGATTTCGAACATGTGCACCGCGTTGCCGGGGATGTGCACGATGGCGCCCGCCATCGCGATGCGCCCGGTCTCGCCCAGAAAGACACGCACGCCGCCGCGCAATATCATCGACACCTGCTCCGCGGGGTGGGAATGCGGCTTGCCGCGCGAATTCGGGCGCACGACGACGCGCGTCAACACGACTTTATCGCCAACCCAGGTCTGGCGCACCGTGCCCGCATGGGTCGTCTGGGTGGGGTCGGAAACCGCCTCGCGCGCAATCTCCCGCCAGTCCGTTACCGTCGGCGCTTTGCCGAGCTGGCTTTCGACCCAATCGTAATACTCCATGGCGTTTCTCCGTGTCTTAAGCGGCGCCGACAGCCGCGCCGCGGTTGCTTTTCAAGTATCGCGGACCATCCGGGTGCACGCCGGCACTCCCGTGGTGCCCGCGCTATTTTTCGAGCGCGGCCACCCGCAATGCATCGACGCACTGATGCGCGGGCTCGTCGAAGCGCACGCGCGCCCGCGGCAGGCGGCGCACCATGGCTTCGAACGCGGGATATGACTCGCAGAGCTCGTCCATGATGTCGTCGGGAAAATGCAGCCCCGCCTGCGCCGCCATGCGCCGGATTTCCTGCGGCGTCGACGGCGCAAGGTCTGCGAGTGTTTGCGTCCCGGGTTGGGGCAATACGTATGAGCGTGTCATTGGATCATCCCTTCCGTCGGATGCCGCATGTGCCAATCCGTCGCCTGCTGATACGCGTGTCCCGCGCGCAACAGCAGCGCTTCGGCGAAGTGCGCGGTCGCGAGCTGCAAACTGAGCGGCAAACCGTCGCGGCTGAAACCGCAGGGCACATTCATCGCGGGCTGGCCGCCGATGTTGAACGGCGTCGTGATATTCGGCGGGCGCAGAAACTTGTCGAGCTTGGCGGGTTGGGCCGGCTCGGCGGGCGTCATCCAGCCAGCGGTCGCCAGCACGTCGTAATCCTTGAACGCGCGCGTCAGCTCGCGCGCCAGCCACAGCCGCTGGCGCAACGCCTGAAAATAATCTTCGGCGCGGATCAGCGCGCCGGCCAGCACCTTGTTGCGGAACATGCGGCCGAAATCGCGCGGCCGCGTGCGAAATTCGTGCTCGTACGCGCCGAACATCTCGGTAATCGAAATCGTGGTCTTGCAATCCTGGTACACGAGCAGATCGGAGAGCCGGATTTCCTCGACGATCGCGCCCGCGTCGGCGAAAACCTTGAGCGCCTGCTCGAGCGCGGGCGCTACGTCAGGATGGCAGCGCTCGTCGCCGGCGTACCAGTGGCGCACCCAGCCGACGCGCATGCCGCGCACGCCGCGCGCGAGATCGCGCAAATAGTCCTGCGGCGCGCGGTCGGCGCTGCTGATATCCGCAGCGTCGTAGCCCGCGATCGCGCCCAGCACGATGGCCGCGTCCTCGACCGTGCGCGCCATCGGCCCGCAGGTGTCGAACGTGAAGGTATTGGGCAGCACGCCGCGCCGGCTCACGAGCCCGTATGTCGGTTTGAGGCCGACGATCCCGCAATTGGCCGCGGGCATGCGGATCGAGCCGCCCGTATCGGTG
Organism: Burkholderiales bacterium; assembly: GCA_046596405.1. Lineage (GTDB taxonomy): Bacteria > Pseudomonadota > Gammaproteobacteria > Burkholderiales > SG8-41 > PALSA-1004. Next base: position 9,799 of record JBKJMN010000177.1, on the reverse strand, counting down.
CCGATGGCCGCCGGCAGCAGACCCGCCGCAACTGCCGCACCGGGACCGCTGCTGGTGCTGCCGGGCAAATAGCCCGCTTTCCACGGATTCATCGCCGGCGGCCACGGGAGATCCCACGACGGTCCGCCATGCGCGAACTCGTACGTGGTCAGTTTGCCGAGCAGCACGCCGCCAGCTGCCTGCATGCGCGCTGCGACCGCAGCGTCCTCTGAGGGAATATTGCGGGCGAGGATTTTCGACTGTCCGGTGGTCAGCACGCCGGCCGTGTTGATCACGTCCTTTAGTCCATATGGAATGCCGGTAAGCGCGCCCGCGCCGGGCCGCGTCAGTTGCCGCTCCGCCGCCCGCGCGCCCGCGAGCGCGAGTTCGCGCGTTTGCGTAACGAAGCAATGCAGGCTGGCTTCGTGCCGATCGATGCGCGCGAAGAGGTCCTGCACGACTTCGACCGGGGAAGCGGCGCGCGTGCGATAAAGGTCGCGCAGTCCGGCGACCGTCGCGTACTCGGGCACGCGCGGCGCGGCGCCCGGGGTCGTGCGGTGCGGCGCCGGCGCGCTCACTTCCTGACGCCGTCGAACAGCAGGCGCCGGTGCGCGAACTTCCACTCGCCGTTCTCGCGCTTGATGGTATCGGTGTACACACCGGCATGCGTCATATGCGGGAGCGTGCCCGGATCGCCGTTGTAACCGAACAGATAGCAGCGGCCGCGTATCGTCTCGTCATCGATTTTTTCGAGATGCAGGCTGCCATTCCAGTGCCGGCGGTAGAGGTGCGCGCGCGTGGCGAAATCCTTTTTCTTGTATGCAACGAGTGCCGCGTGGCCGATCACGTCGAACGTGCCGTGCTGTTCGCCGTCCTGCGTGAAACAGCTTGCATACCACTCGGCGTCGCCTGAATCGCTGGCGAGATTGTAAGCCGCATATAGATTGAGGATCTCGACGTAGTCCGCCGCGCCGACCGCAAATTTTTTCATGGGCACTATTTTTCCGTTATAGCTCGAGCTTGATGCCCGCATCCTTGACGATCTTCGACCACTTGGCGGTCTCCTCGCGCAGGTATTGCGCGAACTGCTCGGGTGAATTGGCGACGATCCCGGTTCCCAGGCCCGTCATTTTTTCCTTCATCTCCGGGGTTTTGAGCACTTTCGCGACTTCGGCGTTGAGTTTGTCGATGACCAGCCGCGGGGTCGCCGCCGGCGCGACCAGTGCCTGCCACGACACCATATCGAAACCGGGAAATCCCGATTCGGCAAGCGTTGGCACGGCTTTGAGCACCGCCGAGCGGTCCTTGCCGGTCACCGCGAGCACCTTGAGCTTACCGGCGTTGATGAACGGCAGCGCGGACGGCAGATTCTCGAACATGATTTCGACGAAGCCCGCCATCACGTCGGTCAATGCGGGCCCGCTGCCCTTGTAGTTGATATGCGTCATCGCGACGCCGGCGCGCTGCTTCAGGAGCTCGCCCGTCAGATGCGTCGACGACCCGGCGCCGCTCGACGTGAAATTGAGCTGACCGGGGCGCTTCTTCGCGAGCGCGAGCAGTTCTTTGACGGAGTTCACCGGCAGCGACGGCGTGGTCACGACCACACTCGTCACGATGCCGAGCACCGTGACTGGCGCGAAATCCTTGAGCGGATCGTACGGCAACCGCGGATACAGACTCGGGTGGATGGTCATCTGGCTTACGTTCGCCTGCAAAAGCGTGTAGCCGTCCGGGGGCGACTTGGCGACGTATTCCGCGCCGACGATCGCGGAGGCGCCGGCCCGATTCTCGATCACGACCTGCTGTCCGAGCGCTTTCGCGAGTTCCTGCCCTATCATGCGCCCCATGATATCGGCGCTGCCGCCCGGTGGAAACGGCACTACCCAGCGCACCGGCTTGGCCGGATAGCCGCTGCTTTGCGCGGACGCGAACTGAGCCGCAATCGTCAGCAGTCCCGCCACCGTTATTCCAACCGTCAGGTTCATGCGAATCGCGCGCGTGATCGAACAGCGAAAGATTATAGCGCCTGCCCCGGCAGCGTGAGGTAATGCACCGAGAAGAGGCCGTCGTCATCGGTCCAAGAGGTGGCCGGCTCGAAACCCGCCGCGCGCGCGAGCGCCTGGAACTCGGCAATCTCGTACTTGCACGAATTTTCGGTATGGATGGTTTCGCCCGCGCGAAACTCGATCACGCGTCCGTCCAGCGTCACCCGCTGCGCTTTGATGCTTACCAGATGCATCTCGATGCGGCCGGCGGCCGGAACGTAGCACGCACGGTGGCGGAATCCGCGCAAATCGAAATCCGCGCCGAGTTCGCGGTTGATATGCTGCAGCACGTTGAGATTGAATTCGGCCGTCACGCCCTGCGCGTCGTTGTAGGCGGCATCGAGAATCACGGGGGATTTCTTGAGATCGACGCCGATCAGCGCGCCGCCGCCCGGCCCGAGCAGCGGCGCCCAGCGCACGAGAAAGGCGCGCGCCTCGGCCGGCGTGAAGTTGCCGATGGTCGAGCCCGGGAAATAAAGCACCCGGCGCGCGGTGCCGAGTTCCGCGTCGGGCAATGCGATATCGCGCGCGAAATCGGCGCGCACCGCGACGATGCGCATATCCGCAAATGACTCGGCGAGCGCGAGACAGGACGCTTCAAGCTGCTCGCGCGCGATATCGACCGGCACGAAGATGCGCGGCTGCAGCTCTTCAAGCAGCGCGCGGGTCTTGGCGCTGTTGCCGCAGCCGATCTCGATCAGCGTGCAGCCGCGCCCGAGCAGGCCGGCCATCGCGCGCGCATGCTTCTGCATGAGTGCGAGCTCGGCGCGCGTCGGATAATATTCGGGCTGGCGGCAGATCACCTCGAAGAGCTCGCAGCCGCGCGTGTCATAAAAAAACTTCGGCGCGAGTTCTTTTTGCGGCTTCGCGAGCCCCGCCCGCACTTCTTCGAGCATGCTCTGCTGAGGCGGCAGCAAGTCGTGAAAGTCAGTCCGCCCGGCTGATCGCACCATAGAGCGCTCGGAAATTAAGATTCGGGTAGATGCTGCGATGGCGCCGACGGGGTACGCATGTCAGGCGGCCACGACCGGGCCTGGCGCAATTACGTGGACGGGGAACGCGGTTAACCGACGGGCTTGCGGTCCACCTTGGTCTCAAGCCACTTCTTGATGCGGTTGGCGTCGGCGGTACGGGTCTGCTTGCCCCACGAATCGAGCAGAATGATGATGACGGGCCGCGCCGCGATCTTGGCTTGCATGACCAGGCAACGCCCGGCCTCGCTGATATACCCGGTTTTTGACAGGCCGATTTCCCACGTGGAATTCGCGTTGCGGACCAGGCCGTTCGAATTGCGGAATTGCAGACTGCGCCCGGCCGCGGTCTCGACTTCGTGCGCTGAGGTCGTCGTGAATTCGCGGATCAGCGGGTAATCGTACGCGCCTTTGACCATCTTCACGAGGTCTTCGGCGGTCGAGACATTGTTGCTCGACAAGCCGGTCGAATCGACGAAATGAGTGTTGTGCATCGCCAGTTCGACCGCCTTGCGGTTCATCGCCGCGACGAACGCCGGCGTACCGCCCGGATAGGCGCGGCTCAAGGCCGCGGCCGCGCGATTTTCGGAGGACATCAGCGCGAGGCGCAGCATTTCGCGCCGCGACAGGCCGGTGCCCATGCCTAATCGCGAGCCCGTGTGCTTGATCGAATCGTAATCCGCCGCGTCGATGTAGATGGTTTCGTCGGGCGGCAGCTGCGCGTCGAGCACGACCATCGAGGTCATCAGCTTGGTAATCGACGCGATCGGCGCTTTGTTCTGCGTGTTCTTGCCGTAGATCGTGCGGCCGTCGGCGAGATCGACGATCAGCGCGGCGGAAGATTTCAGATTAGGCGAACCGTTAATTGTCACAGGCTCTTCGTGATGGCGGGCGCTCGCGGCCCGATGCACGCGCGGCGACTTGCGGGCAGACGACTTGACCGGATATTTGACGCTGACGCGGGATTTGCCTTCGACTGCATGCGCTACCGCCGGCATGACACTCAAAGCGAACGCGCCAAGCGCACAAGCTGCCAAAAGTGACGTCTTCTTATTCATTGGCGGTGTCCTCTTGGTTGCCGCCCCAAACCGGGACGGCAGGATCTTCGAAGCCGATAACATAACAAAAATCAAGGATTAGGGAAAGGTACTAAATGTAACTTGGGAATTGAAATAATGGCTTAACTGCGCTGGTTTAGACAATAACGCAGATTGGACCCGCGCGATGACCCGAAATCAGGCTTTTATGCTGTCAAATCGAGCCGTCACCGTCTCAAATCGACTGCTGCGTCTTCCAAAGTTTTGAAGCTGTGTGATCTGCATCAAGGAGAAAGGTAGCGACCTTCGCCAGTTTTAGCGGCGATCCCGCAGCCGTGACCGATTGGCGAGCTTTCTGTATTTGCGGTCGTTTTCGTGATCGAGAATTTGCCGCGAATTTCTGGGTGCCGGAGTTTCATCATCGGCCGCGTGCACGACCAGCAGATCGCTTTCGATTTGGTTCAGCGAGCGACGTGCGACTGCCATCATTTTATTCGCGGCATCCGGCTGCCGCGCCGGAATTTTCGCATGTCAATTGCATTTTATTTTTTGTCGAACCTTTTAATTCTTTCGATAACCTTCTCGACAAACAGGACCGGTTCATTTTCATCGTCTGTTCCACGTTGGTGGTGCAGACGTCGATCCTGCTCGAAATGTTGCATCGCGCGCATTATAAATCGGCGTCGCTCTTACTGTTTCGGACACTCGCTATCGCTCGCTGATGGAGTCCAACCAGGACAGGCGTATCGCATTAATGCAAAAGCGGGAATGAACCGGCAGTTTGCGTCAGCGCTTCCGCCTGTCATGGAAAACACTTCAAAGACCGTCTGAAATCGACTTGACCGACCACATCACGCATTCCTCGAGCTTGATCTTCGCCAGGTCGCGCGACCGCGAGGGCGGCAGCATGTCGATGATGTCGTGCAGGTCCTCGGCAATCTGTTTGAGCGTGTTGACCTGGTTGCGCTCGTCCGCAGTCAGATGGCGTTGTTCCTTGCGAAATACAGGCGACATGGCTTCCTCCGTGACGGCGCCGACGGCGACCGTGAATGCATTATGCTACGAAGTCTTCATCCTCAGCGCTGGCGCGGCGCTTATCGGCGAACAACGGAAACAGCATCGGTAGCAACAGCAACGTGAACAGCGTCGCCGAAACGATGCCGCCGACGATAACCACTGCGAACGGGCGCTGCGTCTCCGAGCCGATACCGCTCGACAATGCCGCGGGCAACAGCCCGAGCCCGGCCATGAGGGCCGTCATGATGATCGGCCGCAGCCGCGATACCGCGCCCTCGCGCACCGCCTCGGCGAGGCTCTTGCCGTTGCGCATGGTCTCCGCGAACTGCTCGACCATGATGACGCCGTTCTGCACGGAAATGCCCGCGACCGCGATGAAGCCGACCGCCGCCGACACCGAAAGGTGCAGGCCTGCCACCGCGAGCCCTGCGAGCCCGCCGATCAGCGTGAACGGCACCATCAGCAGGACGAGAATCGCCTGCCCGATCGAACCGAACGCCCAGAAGAGCAGCACGAATATCAGGAAGACCGAAATCGGGATGATAATCTTCAGGCGCGCCAGCGCGCGCTGCTGGTTCTCGAACTGCCCGCCCCACGTCATGTAATAACCGGGCGGCAGCTTGACCTTCGCGTTCACTTTTTCCATAGCCTCGGCGACAAAGCTGCCCTGGTCGCGGCCCAGCAGGTTCGCCTTGACCGCGACGTTGCGCCCGCCGGCCTCGCGCGACACGCGCCCGGCGCCCTGCTTCACCGCGACGTCGGCGATGAAGCCGAGCGGAATCGTGGTGCCTGCGCCGCCCGGCAACGCGATCGGCAGGTCCGCCACGTCGTCGACCGCATCGCGGAACTCCTCGTCGATGCGGATGGTCACGTCGAAACGCCGGTCGCCGTCGTAAAACGCGTTCACGGTGCTCGACGCGAACGCGACCTGGATCGTGTTGTTGACGTCGCTGATATTGATGCCGTAGCGCGCCATGCGCGTGCGGTCGAGCGCGACCGTCAGCTCGGTCTGGCCGCCGATCTTGAACGCGCCGACGTCGGCCGCGCCCTGGATGGACGCCAGCACGCCGACGACCTGCTCGCTCTTGTCTTCTAGGATCTGCAGGTCGGGGCCGAAGATCTTGACCACGATCTCGCCCTTGGCGCCCGACAGCGCCTCGTTCAGGTTGTCTTCGATCACCTGCGAAAAGTTGGTTGGCACGCCCGGCATCGCGCGGATTTTGCGCGTCATGTCCGCCACCATCGCGTCCTTGCTCTTGAAACGCCAGGTCTCGCGCGGCGTGAGGTCGGCCATGACTTCAAGGTTGTTGGGGCCTTTCGGGTCGGTGCCGTCGTCCGGGCGCCCGACCTGAGTGATGACGTTGTTCACTTCGGGATAGCTTTTGAGGATGCGGCGCACCTCGCGCTCGACTTCTTTGGTGCGGTCGATCGCGGTCGACGGCGGCAGCGTGATCGTGAGCCAGATGTTGCCTTCATCGAGCTTGGGCAGAAACTCGCTGCCCAGGCGCGGCGCGAGCACGAGCGCCACCGCGAGCATGGCGACCGAGGCCGCGACTACCACTACGCGGCGCTGCCCCGCCCAAGCCAGCACCCGGCGGTAGCGCTCCTGCAGGTTGTGCATCCAGGCGCTGTGTTTCTCGGCGAGATCGCGCTTGTGCAGCGCGTAGCTCAGCAGGGCTGGCACCAGCGTGAGCGTCATCAGGATCGCGCCGAGCAGCGCGAATGACAGCGTGAAAGCCATCGGCGAGAAAATTTTTCCCTCGACCCTCTGAAAAGTGAAAATCGGCATGAAGGCGAGAATGATGATCGCCTTCGAGAACAGGATCGGCCGGCCGAGCTCGAGCGCGGTATTTTTGAGCGTATGCAGGCGCCACGCGTAGCCGCTGTGCGTAGGATTGTGCTCGGCGGCGCCCACCGCGAGCTTCACCATCAGCGCTTCGACCAGCACGACGGCACTGTCGATGATGATGCCGAAGTCGACCGAACCCAGCGAAATCAGGTTGGCGCCGATCCCACGCGCATCCATCAGCACGAACGCGAACAGCAATGACAGCGGAATCACGGTCGCCACCGCGAGCGCCGCATACCAGTTGCGCAGGAAGATCATCAGGATCGCGACGACCAGCGCCGCCCCGACCGCCAGGTTTTCGGTGACGGTGTGCACGGTATGGCGCACGAGATCGGTGCGGTCGTAATACGGAACGATGCTCACACCCGGTGGCAGGCGCGCCGAGACTTTTTCGATTTCCAGCTTCAGGTCGTCGACGACCTTGGTCGCGTTTTGCCCCTTGGTCATCTGCACGATGGCCTGCACGACGTTGTCGCGGTCGTTGAAAGCGACGATGCCCGAGCGCGGCCGCCCGCCGATTTCCACGCGCGCGAGATCGCCGACCTGGATCGGCCGGCCGCCGCGCGACGCGACCACGACGCGGCGGATGTCCTCGATGCTCGAAAACAACCCGATGCCGCGTATCACGAGCGCTTCGTCGCCGCGCTTGAGCAACCCGCCGCCCGTGTTGGCGCTGTTGTTGGTGAGCGCCTGCCCGAGCTGGTCGATCGTGATCGCGTACTTGCGCAGCAGGAAGGGGTTGACCCGGACCTGGTATTCCTTGACCAGCCCGCCAAAACTTACGATGTCAGCTACGCCCGGCGTGCGGCGCAACGCCGGTTTCAGCGTCCAGTCCTGCAGCGCGCGCACTTCGGTGAGTGGCATTTCGGTCGGCGCCATGATTACGTAGCGGAAAATCTCGCCCACTGCGTTCGTGAGCGGTGCGAGCGTCGCCTGGACATTCGAAGGCAAAGTGACGTTGCCTAGTTTTTCGAGCACCTGCTGGCGCGCGAAGTAATCGTCGGTGCGGTCGGCGAAAGTCAGAGTCACCACCGACAGCCCTGTGATAGAGACCGAGCGCAGTTGCGTCATGCGCGGCACGCCGCTCATTTCGCGTTCGATCGGCAGCGTCACCGAGCGCTCGACTTCTTCCGGCGCCTGGCCCGGAACCTGGGTGATGATTTGGACCTGGACGTCCTGGACGTCGGGAAACGCTTCGATCGGCAGGTTGCGCCACGCATACCAGCCTGAAATCGACAGCGCTACGGCGAGCGCCAGCATGAACACGCGCTGCTGCAGCGCAAACGTAATGAGGCGGTCGAGCATCGCTGAGCCGCAGTTACTCGACGCCGCCGAGTTCGGAATTAAGCAGCAAGGCGCCCGCGGTCACGACGCGTTCGCCGCCGGCCAGGCCGTGCTTGACGTAGGTTTCACTGCGGCCCTGCAAGCCGAGCGTGACCTTGCGTCGCTCAAAGAGCCCCGGCTCCTTCTCGACGAACAAGAAGCTGTAAAGCCCGATCGTGAGCAAGGCTGAATTGGGAACCCGCGGCAGTTTGGCGCCCGAGTCGGCAAGCGGCGTCACCCGCGCGTACATTTCCGGCTTGAGCAGGCCGTTCGGATTTTCCATTACGCCGCGCACCTGCACGCGCCGCGTCGCCGGATCGAGCACCGCGCCGACGGCCGCGACGCGCGCCGGAAAACGCCGGTCCGGATACGCGTCAACTTCGACCTCAACCGCCTGCCCGACGCGGAGCACACCCAGGCTGCGCTCGGGCAGGTCGACGATCACCCACAGGTGCGAGATGTCGGTGATCACGAACAGTGGATTAGGCGCGTCGGGCCTGACCTCGGAACCGGGATTCACCGTGCGCTCCGCCACGACGCCCGCAATCGGCGATCGCAGCGCGTAACCGCCGGCAGCCACTGCATTTGAGTTCGGGTCGAGATTGCGCAGACGCATGCGCGCGCGGTTGTGCTCGGCCTCGGACTGGCGCAGATCGCTTTCCGTCGAGTCGAGTTCCTTTCTCGCGACGACTTCGGCCTGGAACAATTCCTGGGTTCGCGCATACGCCTTCTGTTTCAACTGCAGATCGGCGCGCGATTTGGCGACGTCCGCAGCGGCGCTCGCGAAATCCGGCGCATCAAGCGCGACCAGGTTTTGTCCAACGCTGACGCGGTCGCCGGGCTCCGCGAAGATGCGCGTCACGCGGCCCGCGATCGGCGAGCTCACGCGCACGGTGTGGTTCTCATCGTAGGCAAGGCGCGCGCTCAGCGGTTCGAGCAGCGGCTCCGGCAAAGCCTCCACGGCCTGGACCTTGATAAAGGTCAACTGCGCCGAGTCCGCGGGGAAGCGCAACTCCCGCGCGTTGAGCTGCGCCGGGGCGGAGGCCTGAACTATCGGTTCGCCGTTGCGGCCGTGATACTGCACGAGGGTTAATCCCGCGGCAACGACGAGCGCTACGGTGAGCGCAGCAACAACAGCCGGGCGGGTTTTCACTTTGAAGGCGGCCTCGAATCAGATAGCCGGCGAAATCGCCGGCCGACAGGCACGCATACCTTTTTCGTATGCGAATGGCATGGCTTCAGAGCGGATCGCGGCGGCGATCAATTCGAACAATGGTTTTTCCACCGCATCCGGCTTCAGCTCGGCGGCAGAATAAGGCGCGCGGCTTACGCTACGCTTACGTGCGATAAAGCGGCCGGGCCGGGGCGTTAGTCGACGGGCGCGGGCGCATGGGGTTTCCGCGCGCGCCGGCCTTTTCGCTCGAACAGCACGTACAGCGTCGGCAGCACGATCAAGGTCAGCAGCGTCGCGGTGATAAGTCCGCCGATCACCACGATCGCGAGCGGCTTCTGCGTTTCCGAACCGATGTCGTGCGACAACGCCATCGGCATCAAGCCCATCATCGCGAGCATCGCCGT
>JBKJMN010000370.1:0-6852 GCA_046596405.1 Burkholderiales bacterium | reverse complement strand
CGCGACCGCGATTGCCGCGTACGGGATCAGGGCACGCAAAAACGCCCCCGTGTCGACGCCGATTGAGTGGCGAGAACTGGAGCGCGACGTCCGCTTCGATTACTTTAACGTCAAAACAGTACCGGCCCGGCTGTGCAAACTGCAGCGCGATCCATGGCGCGAATTCGATGCGCAGCGTACGCGCGTGACCGCGGAACATTTCAAGCACGTCGGCGCTATGTCAGGCGGCTCAGCGAAAAAGCGCAGATGAACTCTATGTAGGTTTATTCCTACATATTAAGCAGGCATGCGCTGATTGTAAGGCCCTTTAGCGGCGTTTTAGCATGACGCCGACATATAGAGGCGGTGGGGCGGTGGTGCGTATTTCAGGGTGGATTCAGGCTGCCGCGACGCCAAACAAAAACAAGAGGCCTTATGAAAATTCTCTGGATAGGCGCCCTGGTGCTCGCGTTGGCTGCGACGATGATTAGCAGTTTCAATTCACGCCTGTCAGGTCAGGCGGCAGGTCAGGCGGCAGGTCAGGCCCAGGTCGAATCAAACTTGCCCACGGCGACGGCGCTGCCGGCCGCAACCCCGGGGGGCGGCCATCCCGCGCGCCTGCGCCACGTCACTACCCAATGATGGTTGCTGCGCGCGCTTTCGATAATTTCCGATGCGGCGCTCAAGCCCCTGCTGGGCCATGACAAATTCGGCGCCGTGAACTGGCGTGATTGAAGTCCCACGCGTAGCGGGTGGGTAGCGCCAGCCAAAGTTGTGCGGATGTGTGTCTGGTCAGGGCACGGTCGTTCAGCGTGCCGGGGCCTAACTAATAATCGCGCAACGGGCGCGGACGCGAGGTTGCGGCCCGGACATTCATACGGATACTCAGCGCGCTATTCTGCGTTCTCGGGTGCGAACATCCCGGCGGTCCGGAACGATTAGTTTCTGCGGATATTTCAAGCGCGCGCGCCGCCCCGCTAATCCTAGTACTGTCAGCGTGCTACCGAACAACATCATGTTGATGCCAACCAGCAATCCGATTGTCCACGCCGTGGTTCCGGGCCATCCCGAGACTATCAACACCGCGAGCGAGAAATCCATTGCGGCCGCCACCAACGGCCATACCCATTCGCGCGCATGGTCGCGAAGGCGGAACGCAAAAACAATTTTGCCGATCGCCTCCAGAACGAAAAAGGCAAAGAGCAACCCGGTCAGGGTACGAATGCCGGCACCAGGGACGATCAGCATCGTAGATCCGAGCACGACTGCCATTACGGAGATCGCCAAGTGCCAGCCGAAACCGGGGTGATTGGCGCGCAGATGGGCAATCGTCCGCCACGCGCCGCTAACCATCAGGAGCATTCCGATCACCAGTTCGATGCCCAGGGTGGTCGCGACGGGCAACGCAATCGCGAGCAAGCCTAAAAAAATCAGCATGACACCTTGGGAGATGAGGCACTGCCAACGCGCGTGCAGGATGGTTTTCGCGCGGTCCGCATAGAATATCGATTGATTGGCTGGCAGCTCCATCCGTGGCCCTTTATAATTAATTCCTGCGGCGCAGCATTTTAAGTTTTAATGCGCGCCCGAGAGACAGGACCATTGTGGGATTTTGGCGCACCCGAAAATAGCCGATCATGTCCGATGCGCGTGTAGGACCACCGGCGGTAACAAGTGTACTTACGAAAAGATCAGAATCACTCTGATAGCGTAAATACATGATCTGCGGTAAGGCGCGCCAGCATTGCGAGCAGTGCCGACATCAGGAGCCAGCGCTTGCCGCGGCCGCGCACCCGCATTGCATATTAACCGCTTATCGCGAGGCGTGCGGCCCGCCGAAGCTGGTGTGAATGGGCGCCGGCGGTTTGTACCACGAGCGCGAACCCAGGCTGGCGGCGAGCGGCGCGTTGGCAAGCACGCGCGGCGATTCGAGCGGCCCGGTCGTGGAAATCGCCAGATCCGTGCGGGTCGGCAGTTGGATGCCTGCCGCAGGATCTTCGAGCGCCTTGATGGTGATCTTCGGCATCGTCCACATCACGCGCCCGAATATGGTCGCGAAAGCGACATCGCTCGCGTCGCGCCCGGTCGCGATGCGGATAAGCCCAGTCGTCGGGCACATGCCGGTCGGATCGAAAATATACCAGCGGCCAGCGAGATACGCCTCGACATACGCATGAAAATCGGGCGGCCCGAACATCGGGTCGGCGCCGTAGTCGACACTCGTCACATAGCGTGCGGGAATGTTAAGCGCGCGGCACAGCGAGATCGTCAAGTGTGTGAAATCGCGGCACACGCCCACGCCGCTGTTGAATGTATCCATCGCGCAGTTGAACGATGTCGTGGTGCCCGCCTGGAAACGCGTGCGGTTGCGCACCCACTCGCAAATTGCCTGCACGCGCGCGTAGCCTTGCGGCAAATGCCCGAACGCCTGCAGCGCAATCTGAAAAAAACGGTCTGACGGACAATAGCGTGTCGGATACAGGTATTGCAGCACCTCGACCGGTAGCCGCGTCACCGGGTTTTCGACGAGATCCGTGGGCGCGATCATAAACGGCGTCACGTCGACGCGCGCCGAGTAATTGATTTTCAGCGGCCCCGGCTCCGCGTGCAGGCGCAAATGCTGGTTGCCGAAGCTGCGGCACGGCTCGACCACGAAAGGCACAGCCGGTTCGAGGGCCAGTTGCACGTTGCTCACTTGCTGGCGCGGCGTCGTCGCCGCGTGAATTTTGAACACAAATTCGGCAGGCTCCATGACCTGGTACTCGAGGGCGACTCCAATGTCTAATCTGCTCATGATTTCCTGTTGAGTTAAATAGTTAGGCCGGCGACGACGCCATGGGTAAAGACGCTATTCATGGCCTGTTCCATGGCGAATAGGGGGTAGATTAGCGATTACAACTTGGGTGGGAAGTCGGCGCCTCTGAGAGTTATTTGTAAGCGGGTTCCTACACGCAGGCGGTCTACGCGCATACGCTCCACGCTCCAAGTTTGTCCTACATCAAGTTCGTAATCGGGCTTACATTCAGCGCGGCGGCGCTCGGCTATCTTTGGCGCGTCATTCAGCAAGTATTTTCGTTGTCATTCTCAATATTTTCTTTCACGCACATACCCGGAGACATCCATGGAAAACAAAAGCAATGCTGGTTTCAATAGTTCGACTGCCTCGGCGGCGGATGGTGTTGTGAACAAGGCGGCAATGGGCGCGCACTCGGCGGTTGACAAAGCGCTAGGCGCTGCGGACGATGCGGCGCGTAAGGCAAAACCGGCGATGGATCGCGTTGCCGGTATGGCCCATCAGGCAGTGGACAAGGCGGCGGGCGCCGTGGCGCCGGCAGCGGAGTGGCTGGATGAGCACGGCCAGGATCTGAAGGCTACCCAGGAACGGCTGATAAACGCCGGCTGCGATTACGTCAAGGCGAACCCGTGGAAATCGGTTGGTGCCGCAGTGGTGGTGGGCGTGTTGCTCGGCCGCATCGTGCTCTGATACAAGCCCGTACTATGAACAACACAGGTGGCGCAGGCCCGGACTCCGGGCCTCGCTCGGCGGCGCCGCATGAGGCGCCGCCGCTACGCGGAAGTGCCGAGGCGGGTTCGGGCGGCCGCTTGAGCGACCGCTTCAGTGGTAACGTCAACGCGATTTTGTCGTCGGTGCGCCAGACGGTCGCTGATTTTTTCGAACTGGTGTCGCTAGAGTTGCAGCGCGCCGGCGTCACGTTAATGTGGATGGTGGCCGGCGGCATATTCGCGGCTCTGTTGATGGTAACCGCGTGGATAGGTTTGATGGCCGGCCTCGCGTTGTGGATGATCAGCCTTGGTACTTCTGCGGTGGTGGCAGTTGTCGGGCTCGCGATGGCCAACCTGCTAGGAGGCTGCGCGATCCTTTCCTGGTGTATGAATCGAACCAGTGACCTTGCGCTGCCCGCGACCCGTCGGCAACTGCGCATGACGGCGACGGAGACGCGGCTCGGATGAAAAGCGCACCTACCCAGCGGCAAATCGACGAAGCTGAATTGCGGCTCGTCGCGTCCAGAGTACGCATGCGTGGCGCGGTGGCTCAGCTCAGCACTACAACCCAAGTGATACGGGCCGAGGCGCAGGCGAAAATTTCGCAGGTTTCCAAGTTCGCTCTGGTCGCGGCGGCCGGTATTCTGATCGGAAAATTCCTGTTACGGCGGATGTTGCGCCGCCCGGTGACGCCGAAGGGCGTCGCAACCGGGGGCCTCGTTGCCGCGTTGGTTAGTCGCCTGGGTTGGAGATATCTGGCCGGCTCAGGTTGGAGAATGCTAGCCGGCACCGCGTTCCGTCTGTGGTCCAGTCAGCGCCCACGCAAGCAGTCAGTGTTCAATCTGTCGGCGGTGCGCAAGATTCCGTCGGCGGTCGCCCATACCGTTCATTAAGCGGTGACCGCGCGGTTGCGTAAATTGCGCTCGTGTTGAGCGCGCGCCGCGGGCGGTATGCTGGCTGAATTAATCGGGTGGTGCGCGGCCGCCATTCTGCTGCTCACCATAGGTCGCCAGGTTTATACGCAATGGCGCACCCGCAGCACGCAGGGACTCTCCCGTTGGTTGTTTATAGGCCAGCTCGCGGCTTCTACCGGATTCGTTGTCTATAGCTGGCTCGTCGGGAACTGGGTTTTCGTCGCGACCAATGTTCTGATGCTCGCGACCTCGGCGCTCGGTCAGTGGATATACGTGCGCAACCTGCGCCTCGAGGAACGCCAAAAGAAGCAGCCCGCATCGCGGCCAGGACGCGGCGGGACGCGGGGTCCCGCGCGCCGTTAACGCCAAGTCGCGTACTGCGCGGCGCGCACTCCGCGCCACACCAGTTTCAGAATTTTCCTACAGCTGATTCGGCTTATTCCTATGTGCATGTCATGAGCGATCGCTGATCATGCGGGCGAGCAGTGCGCAATTTGTGCGACCTGAACATCAATGACACAGGGAAATCATGAAATTCACCGACTTGGTTCCAAAGGGCATTTTCTCCATGACGCAGAGCGATGACGCGATCTCGATGCTCGTCGCCGATCACGATAAAGTGCAGGATCTCTTCAAGCAGTTCGACGAAATCAAGGACGCGACCGACGCGCGCACGCTGCAGAAAAAACAGCAGATCGCCACGGCCGCATGCTCGGAACTGACCGTCCATGCGCGGCTTGAAGAAGAAATTTTTTATCCCGCGGTGCGCGCGAAGCTCGACGAAGCAGATCTGCTGAACGAGGCGCTAGTCGAGCACGAAGGCGCGAAGACCCTGATCGCGCAGCTCGGGCGGATGACCGTCAAGCACGAAATGTTCAACGCACGCTTTACGGTGCTCGCGGAATACGTGAAGCACCACATCAACGAAGAGCAGTCGGAGATGTTCCCGAAAGTGCGCGCGGCGGAAATCGATCTCGTTGCATTGGGCGCGCGGATGACTGCCCGCAAGCGCGAACTCACTGAGGGCGCAACCCCGTCGCGCCGCCGCCCGCCGGCGAAAAAACGTGCTGTGGTTGCCCGCATTCCGGCGTCCGCGCGACGCAAATCCCCCACCCGCCGGCACGTCGCGTCGGCGAAATCATAAAGGAGCTGCTATGGATACTATTACGGGCGTCAACCAACAAACCGGCGTCACCTTTTCGGCCAACGAAGCGAGCGCATCAGCCGTGTCATGGGCGGCGATCGTCGCGGGAGCCTTCGTCGGTGCGGCCCTTTCAGTCGTGTTGCTTGCGTTGGGAACGGGGCTTGGTTTGTCCTCGGTTTCGCCGTGGTCGAATGCCGGTGCATCGGCGGCGGCTATCGGTGTCGCAACCATTGTCTGGCTGATCTTAATGCATGCCGCGGCGTCGGGCATCAGTGGCTACGTGGCCGGGCGCCTGCGCACGAAGTGGGTGAACGTGCATACGGATGAAGTGTTCTTCCGCGATACCGCGCATGGCCTGCTCGCGTGGGCGGTGGGACTCGTCATCAGCGCCGCGTTTCTCGCCTCCGCCGCCACGTCGTTGGTCGGCGGGGCAGTCCAGACCGCGGTGCCGCCCCTTACGGCCGCTGCAGGCGCAGCCGCTGGCGAAGCCGCCAAGAATCCCAGCGGTCCTCGCGCAGGCGACGCGTCTCCCACCGGCGATGGCCGCTATTCCTATTTCGTCGATACGATGATGCGTTCCACGCAAGCGGCGCCCGCCGCGGCCGGTGACGCGGGCGCGTCGCGAGCCGAAGTCGGACGTATTTTCGCCAATGGAATGCAGCGCCAGAACCTCGCGCCGGCCGATCGCACGTATCTCGGCACAGTGATCGCCACCCGCACGGGTGTCAGTCAGGCCGAAGCCGAGCAGCGGGTGGATCAGGCGATCGCCCAGGCGAAGACGGTGGAAGCCGAAGCCAAACAGGCGGCCGATACCGCGCGTAAGGCTGCGGCCCATTTCTCGCTATGGATGTTTGTTGCCTTCCTGGTGGGTGCGTTCTGCGCGAGCTTCGCCGCGACCATCGGTGGACGTCAGCGCGACGGTACCGTGGTTTGAATCCTGACTAACTACACGTTCCATTAACTTAAGGAGATCTGTCATGCGTTCAATCTTGTTATGGCTCATCGGCATACCGATACCGATCATTATCCTGATCGCGCTGTTTACGCATTGATGCAGTGCAGCGTGGCCACCGGCCTGCGGGTGCCGCGTTGGCGGAAAAGCCGGCGAGTTCGGCTTTTACCGCCCGATCATGCACATTAGGCAGCGCTAATAAAGCTCAGTAATATATTGAATAATAATGATTGTTATGAATTTTCGGAGGCCAAATATGTCTCCGGTTTGTCGTCCGTGTCCTACAACAAAATCGGATGGGAACGGCTTTGATTAAGCTGTAGTTATAGGCAAACTTGGTACCGGTGACAGGGGTATCA
>JBKJMN010000184.1:0-10448 GCA_046596405.1 Burkholderiales bacterium | reverse complement strand
ACATCAGCCCGTGCGAAAGGCGTTGATTTGCTTGAGAGCGAGGCCCAGCGCGGGCCTTACGCTGCATTGGCGGAGAGGGTGGGATTCGAACCCACGATCCAGTTGCCCGGATTCCGGTTTTCGAGACCGGTACATTCAACCACTCTGCCACCTCTCCGACGGCGCGTATTTTAGCAGACTGGCATCCTGTGGCCAGCGCGTCGTGAACTGAAACTACGGCGCAATTCTATCCATCCCGCCCATATAAGAACGCAGCACAGTCGGCACCGTGATGCTGCCGTCGGCATTCTGGAAGTTCTCCATCACGGCAACCAGCGTACGGCCGACGGCCAGGGCCGAGCCATTGAGCGTATGCACGAGTTCGGGTTTGCCTTTGTCGCCACGAAAACGCGCCTGCATGCGGCGCGCCTGAAACGCCTCGAAATTGCTGCACGAAGAAATCTCGCGATACGCCGCCTGCCCCGGCAGCCACACTTCGATATCGTACGTTTTGGCCGACGAGAATCCCATGTCGCCCGTGCACAGCGCCATCACCCGATAAGGCAGCTCGAGCCGTTGCAAAATCGTTTCGGCATGGCCGGTCAATTCTTCGAGGCGGTCATAGGACTGCGACGGATGCACGATCTGCACGAGCTCGACCTTGTCGAATTGGTGCTGGCGTATCATGCCGCGCGTGTCTTTGCCGTAGGAGCCTGCTTCACTTCGAAAACACGGCGAGTGGCATACAAATTGGAGCGGCAACTTTTCGCCGGGAAGAATATCACCGCGCACGAAGTTCGTGACAGGATACTCGGCAGTCGGGATCAAATAAAGATCGCGTCCTTCCAGCTTGAACAAATCTTCTTTGAACTTGGCCAGGCTCGAAACTCCATTCGCGCACTCGGCAGTGACCATATAAGGCACGTAAACTTCGGTGTATCCGTGCTCTTGCGTGTGCACGTCGAGCATGAATTGCGCAAGTGCCCGATGCATGCGCGCGATATGCTTTTTTAGTACCACGAAACGCGCGCCGGCGAGCTTGGCACCCAAATCAAAATCAACCTGGTCTAAACCCGCACCCAGGTCAACGTGATCCTTCGCCGTGAAATTGAAAGCGCGCGGAGTACCCACGCGCCGGATCTCGACATTGTTTTCGGCGGATTTTCCGATCGGGACACTTGTGTGCGGCAGATTCGCGATAACGCCAAGAAACGCATCAAGATCCAACTGTATCGATGAGAGCTCCTGCTCCAACCCTTTAAGCTTATCGGCTTGAGCGGTGACTTCAGCCATCAACGCCGCGGCATCTTCACCCTTGGCCTTCGCCTGCCCGACCTGCTTCGACAACTGGTTGCGCTTGGCCTGCAACTCCTGAGTTTGCGTTTGCACCGCTTTGCGCTTCGCCTCTAGGCGTTCGAAAGCCGCGGTATCGAGCGCCGCGCCGCGATCGGCGAGTCGCGTTGCCACAGCTTGCAGATCGTTGCGCAGCAGTTGAATGTCCAGCATCGCAGCCTCGAATTCGCAGTTGATCGTAAGAAATTCCGCGACATTATCGCGGAGATTCGAAGTCGCGACCAGCGCCTTGACAGTGGCGGAGCAATCACTTTACAGTCGGGCACAAAAATCACGCCGGCGCGCGGCGCAATTTCGGAGGAAATTATCCATGCATCGGCTGCTCTTTATTGCTGCTACGACCGCGCTTGCGGGTCTCGCCACCGGGCCGCTCGCGCAATCCTTCCCGAGCAAACCGGTGCGCATCATCGTGGCGTTTCCGCCGGGTGGCGGCACGGATATCGTCGCGCGCACGATCAGCCCGCGGTTGTCCGATGCGCTCGGCCAGCAGGTTGTGGTCGACAACCGGGCCGGTGCATCGGGATTGCTGGGCACCGAACTCGCCGCGAAAGCGGCTCCCGACGGCCACACCATTTTCATGGGTACGCTCGGCAACCTCAGCGTCAACCCGCTGCTTTTCCCGAAAGCGCCGTTCGATGTCGCGCGCGATTTCGCACCGCTCACGCAGGCGGTATCCGTGACTTTTATGCTCTACGTGCATCCGTCCTTTCCGGTGAAGACGGTCAAGGATTTGATCGCGCTGGTGAAGGCCCGTCCCGGTCAGATCAATTACGCGTCGAGCGGCGCCGGCGGTGCGCCGCACCTCGCCGCCGAGCTTTTTAATTCGCTCGCGGGCGTGAAGATGGTGCACATCGCGTACAAAGGCAGCGGTCCGAGCTTTATCGACGTACTCGGCGGGCAGGTCCCGCTGACGATGGACAGCCTGACCCAGGGCCTGCCCTACGTGAAAAGCGGCAGGTTGCGCGCTCTCGCCACCCTCGGCCCGGCGCGCAGTCCTGTGCTCCCCGAGGTGCCCACGGTAGGTGAAACGCTCAAAGGTTATGAAGTCGTCAACTGGTTCGGGTTGGTAGCCCCCGCCGCCACGCCGCGCGACGTGATGAACCGTCTGCATGGCGAGATCGTGAAGATCTTGCGCATGCCCGACATCAGGGAGCGCCTGAGCTCGCAAGGCGCCGACCCGGTCGCGAGCTCGCAGGAGGAATTCGGCGCATTCATGAAATCCGAAACCGCCAAATGGGCGCGCGTCATCAAAGCAGCCAATATCCACGCGGATTGAGCATCGGCAATCCGCCGCGGCTTTACAGCTTCAGATAACGCGTTACTTCTTGCCGCGCGCCGCGTCGTCCAGTGCACGCAACTCCGCCAGGCGGGCGCGAATTTTCGCTTCGAGCCCGCGCTCGGTCGGCGCGTAAAAGCGGCGCTGCTCCAATCCTTCCGGAAAATAATTCTCGCCCGCCACGTACGCATCGGCCTCGTCGTGAGCATAGCGGTAGTCGCGACCGTACCCCATGTCTTTCATCATTTTGGTCGGCGCGTTGCGCAAATGCGCGGGCACGGGCCGCGATTTATCGTCGCGAATCAGCGCGCGAACCGCGTTATAAGCGGTATACGCCGCATTGCTTTTCGGGGCCATCGCGAGATACATGGCAGCCTCCGCCAGAGCGAGCTCGCCCTCCGGGCTGCCGAGCCGCTCGTAAGTTTCGCAAGCGTCCAAAGCGATGCGCAGCGCGCGCGGATCCGCGAGCCCTATATCTTCGGCAGCCATGCGCACGATCCGGCGCCCGACGTACAGCGGATCGGCGCCGCCGTCGAGCATGCGGCACAGCCAGTACAGGGCTGCGTCCGGCGCAGTTCCTCGCACCGCTTTATGCAGCGCAGAAATCTGGTCGTAAAACTGGTCACCCCCTTTGTCGAAGCGCTTGAGACTTTGAGTCAATGCTTCCCGCACCAGAGCCGCTTCGACTTTGGTGCTTCCCGCCGCGCTCGCCGCGGTGTCGATCTGCTCCACCATGTTTAACAATCGCCGCGCATCGCCGTCCGCATAGCCGACGATCAGATCACGCGCGGCATCGCTGAATTCGAGCGGTTGGCTGCAATGCTCTAGTGCGCGCAGCAGGAGCGCTGCGAGTTCCGCCTCGGACAGCGGCTGCAGCACATACACAGCGGCGCGCGACAACAATGCGCCGTTAACCTCGAACGAGGGATTTTCGGTCGTCGCGCCAATAAAGGTTAGCAAGCCCTGCTCGACGAATGGCAGGAAAGCGTCCTGCTGCGATTTATTGAAGCGATGCACTTCATCGACGAAGAGAATGGTGTGGCGGCCGTTTTGCTGAAGCACGAGTTCGGCGCGCTGCACGGCTTCGCGGATGTCTTTAACCCCCGCGAGTACGGCGGAGATGGCAATAAATTCGGAGTTGAAAGCTTGCGCCATCAAGCGCGCGAGCGTGGTCTTGCCGACGCCCGGCGGCCCCCACAGAATCATCGAATGCATCTTGCCCGATTCAAACGCGAGCCTCAGCGGCTTGCCGGGGCCTAGCAAGTGGGTCTGGCCGACAACGTCGTCGTGCGTGCGCGGCCGCAGCCTTTCAGCGAGCGGCGCAGCCGGCTCGTGCCTGGCGAAAAGATCGTTCACGGCGGGCTGGCGGGAGGCCGGCGATCAATCGGTGATGACGTCGGCGCCTTTGGGCGGCGTAAACCTGAACGCCTCAGGCGGAATTTTCGGGTTGCGCTCGACGTTGGCAAACTTGATGACCGTGGTCTGCGCGAACTGGTCGCGCAGTTCCATTGCTTCGAGGCCGGACTTGCCGAAGCCCAGGCGTATGCGTTCGAACGTCGTGTCCTTGGACTTTGGAATCGCTTCCAGCCAGTCGAGCCCTTCTTGCGGCCCGAGGTTGGTGAGCTCGTAAGCTTTGTCGATTTCGTTGCTGCCCGCCAGCAGCGCCGCGGGACTGCCGCCAAGGGCTTTGTCGAGCTTCCTGACCGTAACCTGGTTCAAGTCCTTGTCGTAGATCCACAGTTTGGCGCCGTCACCGACGATGGTCTGCTCGTACGGCTTGTCGTACTCCCAGCGAAATCGTCCCGGCCGCACAAATTGCATGGTGCCGGTCGCCTTCTGCAACTCCTTCAAATTCTTATCGACGACGATTTGCGCAAACCGCGCCTTGCCCGAATTCGTCTGCTGCAAAAGATTTTTGAGCATCTCGATGCTCGCGCCGTGCGCCGTCGCGCACGCGAGCAAAAATCCCAGGGCCCATCCCATCCGAATTACCATGGTTTTGTAATCTTGTAAAAATTCATCTTAGGGCTATGACAGCGACCAGCGCGCGGAATTCAGCGCCTGAGCACATTATTCGGGCACCGAGGCCGGCGCCAGAACCTCGCGATTCCCGTTCGACTGCATAGCCGAGACCATCCCGGCGCGTTCCATCTGCTCGATCAGACGCGCCGCGCGGTTGTAACCGATGCGCAGATGGCGCTGCACGAGCGAAATCGATGCCCGCCGGGTCTTGAGCACGATTTCAACCGCCTGATCGTACAGCGGATCGGCCTCGGCATTGGCCGCACCGTCGATCGCGGTCGCACCGTCGATGTCGGATTCGGGCTCTTCCAATACGCCTTCGACATACTGCGGCTTGGCGAGCTTTTTCAGATAGTCGACGACGTTGTGGACTTCGTGGTCGGCGACATAAGCGCCATGCACGCGCTGCGGGAAGCCGGTCCCCGGCGGCAGATACAGCATATCGCCCTGCCCGAGCAGAGCCTCTGCGCCCATTTGATCGAGTATCGTCCGCGAATCGACGCGCGCTGAAACCTGGAACGCAATGCGCGTCGGAATATTGGCCTTGATCAAGCCGGTGATCACATCGACCGAAGGGCGCTGCGTAGCGAGAATCAAATGGATGCCCGCCGCTCGCGCTTTTTGGGCGAGCCGCTGGATAAGCTCTTCGACTTTTTTGCCAACCACCATCATCAGGTCAGCGAGCTCGTCGATGACGACGACGATCAACGCCATTTCAACCAGCGGATCGGGATTTTCGGGTGTCGATGTCAGCGGATTAGGAATCGGCTTGCCCGCCTTTTCGGCTTCGCGGATTTTTTGATTGAATCCCGCCATATTGCGCACGCCGAGACCCGACATCCGGCGATACCGTCGCTCCATTTCGGCAACACACCAGTTAAGCGCGTTGGCGGCCTGGCGCATATCCGTCACTACCGGCGCCAACAGATGCGGGATGCCTTCGTAGACGGAGAGTTCCAGCATCTTGGGGTCGACGAGGATCAGGCGGCACTGGGCCGGCGGCGCTTTATACAGCAGGCTCAGGATCATTGCATTAATCGCGACGGACTTGCCGGATCCCGTCGTGCCCGCCACCAGCAAATGCGGCATACGCGCGAGATCGGCGACGATCGGGTTGCCGGCAATGTCCTTGCCGAGCGCGAGGGTCAGCGGTGAATGCATGTCAGCATAAATTTGCGAACTGACGATCTCCGACAAGCGCACGATCTGGCGTTCGGGATTCGGAATCTCGAGCCCCATGCAGCTTTTACCGGGTATCGTTTCAACCACGCGAATGCTGATGACGGATAGCGCGCGCGCGAGGTCCTTGATCAGGTTGATGATCTGGCTACCCTTCACGCCTACCGCGGGCTCTATCTCGTAACGCGTGATCACCGGTCCCGGGTAAGCGGCTATCACTTTGACTTCGACCCCGAAATCGAGCAGTTTCTTTTCGATCAACCGCGAGGTAAATTCAAGGGTCTCGGTGCTGACGACGGCGACGGCTTTTTCCGCCTCATCGAGCAGTTTCAATGGCGGCAGCGGTGAATCGGGCAGATTTTCGAATAGTGGAACCTGTTTCTCACGCTCTACGCGCGTCGATTTCTGGATTTCGACTTTCGCAGTCTCGATGCGTACGGGCTCGTGAATTTCGAGTTTCTTTTTGCTCACTTCCACGATTTCGGTGCGTTCGATCTTCGCGACGGCGCCTGCGCGCCGGTCCTGCCAGTTAGCCCAGCGTTGCTTGGAAAAATTGTATGTCGTCTCGAGGGCGCTGCCTACGCGTTCGAGGAACGCGATCCACGATATGCCGGTAAACAGGCTCAAGCCGATCGCGATCAACGCCAACAAGACCAGCGTCGCGCCCGTGAATCCGATCGCCGTCGCGAGCAATCCGCTCAAACCGGTGCCTAGCATGCCGCCGGGGGCCCAAGGCAAGGCGGTCTTGAGGCTGTAAAACCGCAACGCCTCCATGCTGGCGCTGGCGACGAGCAGAATCACAAACCCGGCGCCCGCAACTGCGTATGAGCGGCGGTCGCCGACGGTTACTTCCTCAATGCGCCTGAAACTCCAGCGCACGACGAAAGCGCATAGCACGACCCACCACCACGCCGAAAGGCCAAATATGAAAAGCAGGATATCCGAGAGCCAGGCCCCGAACCGCCCGCCCGAATTCCTGATTTGATCGACGTGCGCGCTATGTGACCACCCCGGGTCGGCCTTGTCGAACGTAACCAGGATCAAGGCCAGATACAGCGCCACCACGACAACTGCGAGCCACCCCGATTCCCGCAGCAGCGCCGCGATCTTGGGCGGAAGCGGGTTTTCGGCCAAGCGGCCTGCCCCCGTTTTCTCCCCTGCCCACATGGTCAATGGATAGCATTCAAAGTGACCAGATTATAGCGCCAACTGCGCGAATTACCAGCGACACAGGTGGCTGCTTGCCACTGGAAACAATGCGTTAAGCGCAAATTGAAATAAGTTAGTTTAGCTATCGAACCCGCTATTCCATTTTCTTCGACGTGCCACTCGGTTGCGCCAAAAACAAAACCCCGCCTGAGCGGGGTTTTGGTTCGAACCTGAGACGCCTTATTTGACGATGCAGTTTTCGGCATTCGACTTGTTGAACGCCTGACCGATTACGAACGGCAGTTCATTGAGCTTGAATCCAGGATCGTCTTTCAGTATCTGCGGCGCCTGACCTTTTTTGTGCAATGCGAACTGGCCTTCGCCAATGACGACGGTGCCATCTTCACTCGTCATGATATAGCTGCCGGTCAACGTATTGTGGTACACCGCTTTGTCGGCCTTATCGCCACCCGGGACTACGCCGTCGCAGCCTTGGGTGCAATCGAGTGTTTCACCAGCGGAGCCCCGAATACCGATCGTCGCGGTGCTCGTCCCGATGCGATACGCGTCCTGATTGCCGCGTTTGCCGACGAGTCCCGTTACCGTGCGCAGACCGCCTTTGATCAAGCGGAAAAACGCCGTATCTTCCTGCGGCTTGTCCTGCACGAACTGATACGATTCCAGCTTCATCTGGGTGTTCGGTCGCATCGTCATCGAGCTGCCATCGGAAAAATTGATTTGTGCGTAGCTGTCTTTTTGCGTCGTCAGCGTTTCGCCTGGATTGACGTCGGATTTTTGCGACAGGATGCGAATCGAGCCGTCGGCGCGCTGAACTGACAGCGTCCCGCTCAAGTGCTGAACCTGACCCGCGCCGGCCGCGAAGGCGCCACTATTGATCGCGCTCAACACAGCCAATCCCAAACCCGCTAAATAGATTTTGGTCGAAAACATGTTCGATCTCCTTCCCTTGCGTTAAACCGCCGCCACTGACAGCCACGAATCTCCAAACACGCTCAAATCATAGTAATGCGTCGCAAGACTTATGCCAGGAGCAACAATGCGGGGACGCGTGACAAAGTGCTCGCCAATGTCATATCGCCGGCGTGAATTTGGTCTCAGGGCGAATTAACGCTTCAAAAACCGTAACTTATTTCACTACCAAATATCGTCACTCGAGTGCCGTAATAGGGCAGTGGCGAAAAACCATCGCGGCGGAGGGTTTTCAGCTATTGGAAGCACGCTTGGTCATGGATATCTTATCGAGCAAAAATACTTTGCGTTTTTCGGCGCGTATATAGCCGCGTTGCTGCAAATCCTTGACCACACGGCTAACCATTTCGCGCGATGCTCCGATCATGCGTGCAATTTCCTGTTTCGGCGGCGCGCTGCGCACTATCCACATACCGTCGATCTCCTCCGCCTGGTCGAGCAGCAATCGCGCAACCCGGCCGTAGACATCGATCAGCGCCAGGCTTTCGATCTTGCGATCCGCATCGCGAAGCCGCTTGACGAGGCTGCGGATAATTATCATCGCCAGGTCGAAGTTATCCTTCAGGCAGGCGATAAATCCGGACTTCGAAAAGCGCAGCATCTGGCAGGCTTCGAGGGTCTCGACGCTGGCAGAGCGGGTCTGATCGTCGAGCATGCCCATTTCGCCGAAAAATTCATTCGGCCCCATCACCGCCAGTATCACCTCGCGCCCTTGCTCGTCAGGAATGAGGATTTTTACGCGCCCGGTGAGAATGATATACAGCGCATCGGTTTCTTCGCCGGCACGCAATATGAACGAACTGCGGGGATAGCTGCGCTGCTGCAGGCACGGCTGCAACACACGCAGTTGCTCGTCCGACAGCGACGAAAACAACGGCACAGTTTTAAGAATTTGCGGATTCACTGGTTTTCCTCTGGTTTATTGGTCAGGCTAGTCCACCAGACATCCGCTAAATTCTACCCTATCAGCGTTCCCTACGGCTCAAAGCGGAAATGCCGCCCCCGGTTACTTGCAATAGTTCTTGTCGCCCGTCTTCCTGGATCCCAGATTCCGATCATCCAGAAAGCCAGCAATCCGGTTGGCTCGACCCTGGTCGAGCGAGCTGAACAGCCCGGCCAACAATGCATCCAGGTTGGATGGCGGCGCACCGGATAGAACAAAGCTGTTGCCGAACAACCCGCCTGAACAAGAGGCAACCACCAGGGGACAGATCGAAACGCCGCCGAAAACCTGCACTGGCGGTATGCTGCCGTCCAGCCGGATGATCGTTCCCGTGCTGAGAACATTCTGAAATAAGCCCGAGCCCGACACACCGTTTAAGGTTAAGGCAGAGAAACCGCCGCCTGGATTACCCGAGATTTTGATACCGCCTACTGACAGGATCGAGGCATCGGAATTCAAGAGGCCGTTACCGCTTTGCGGACCTGCGGTGAGTACCACCCGACCGTTCATTACGTTGATGGTTGCCAAGGTTGCAAGGGTTCCGGCGACCGAACCCGCGTCGGTGCCAGCAAACGCGCTGCTAAGTGCGGTAAGTCCATTGGCCGTAACCGAACCCGCGGTGAAGTTGATATCACCGGTCGCAACCGTTATATCCTTGCGGGATTTCGACGAGAGAAGGGCTGACACGTTTGCGCACGCCCCGCCCACCGCCCGACAGTCGCCGATGTTGCCCGTGGCGACCGCTGTTCCCGCCGTCAGGGTTATTCCTGCGCCGACATTCATCGTCAAATCGGTTCCACCATCGATTAGGACCGCCGCGCCCGCGTGAGCGGCAGATGGCCCCGCCGTGGCAGAACCGCCGGTCATGGTCAGTGATCCCGCGATAGTCGGGCTAAACGAGCTGGCCGAAACCATGGATGCGCCGGCATCGGCGCTCAAATCGAGCTTGGTTGCCGCCAGCCCGGTCTGGGCGATACTAGTCCCGCCTGTCATAAGCACATTGCCGAGATTGTTAACGTCCAGCGCCACGCTTCCGCCCTTGAGCCCTGCCACCGCAGTGGCTTGCGCAGCCGCGCCCGCGCTCGCCATGACCGTGGCCGAGCCACCCGTCATCGTGAGCCCACCTGCTCCAAGGTAGACAGCCAAAGCACCCGTCGCGTTAATCTGTGCGTCAGCATGGCGAACCTGCGGGGTGGCGCCCGTAACGAGGCTCGTGCCACCTTTAAGCACAATTGAATTGGCGCGCGCACCCGGCGAACCGATGCTCACGTTCGTGCCGGACATCGTCGCGCTGCTGTTGGAACCACCTGTCAAGGCGTCCAATTTGAGATTGCCCGACAATACAACGCTCACATTATTCGTCGCATTTATTGTGGCATCCGCCGCTTGCCCCACGTTGTTTCCGCTCGTTGCAGTGAGATCCGTCAGTGAACCAAGGGTTACGTTTGCGCCACTGATCGTCGAACTCCCGTTGGCCGCACCGGTCATCGTGATATTCCCGCCAGTCATGGCGACCGTCAGATTGTTTCCAGCCGTCATCGCCGTGTTGGTCGTGCC
>JBKJMN010000018.1:0-12028 GCA_046596405.1 Burkholderiales bacterium | reverse complement strand
GCTCACGCCCTGCACCGAGTTCACATAGTTCTGCCCCCAGCGACCGAGGCCTACTATTGCTGCATCAAGCATTTAAATTCTCGTGAATTGAAAACATTATCAGCCGCAGATAAACGCAGATACACGCAGATGAAAGTCAAATGCTACTCGTCAGCCATCTGGCAATAGAGAATTTGCGTTCATCCGCTTTTGTTCATGGCTCAGGCTTCATCGCGGATACATAGCGTTCAATCCAATTTTCTATGTCGATCCGCATTAATGCACCTGAATTCATCTGCGTTTATCTGCGTTTATCTGCGGCTCACAAACCTATTCCGGCTTAATGCCGGCGTCCTTGATGACCTTCGCGTAGCGCACGGTCTCGCTCCTGATAAACGCGGCGAAGTGCTCTGACGTGCTCGTTCTGGGCTCGATCCCTGCCGCGCCCAGGCGCTCCTTGAGATCAGGCGACGATAACGCTTTGGTGAACTCCCCGTTGAGCCGCACGATAATTTCGCGCGGGGTCGCCGCCGGCGCGAGTATTCCGTACCAAATCGGCACTTCGAAATTTTCGAGGCCGGCTTCCGCAGCCGTCGGCACGTCAGGAATGACGACCGCGCGCTGCGCCGATAGCACCGCGATGGCGCGCGCACGCCCCGCCTGAATCTGGCTCGCCGCCGCGGGCGCCGCCATGATCAGCATGTCGACTTCGCCGCCGATCATGCCGATGAGCGCCTGGCCCGAACCCTTGTACGGCACATGGACCATCTTGATTCCAGTGAGGCTTTGCAGCAGTTCGGGCGCCAGGTGGGTGGTCGTGCCGACGCCGCCCGAACCGAACGTGAACTTGCCCGGATTGCGCCGCGCCAGCGCAATCATTTCCTTCAGATTTTTAGCCGGCACCGACGGATGCACGAGCAATACGTTCTGAATCACCGCGATCTGCGAGATGGGCGCCAGGTCTTTCGCGGGATCGTAATTGAGCTTGGCATACAGCGACGGGCTGATCGCGACCAGCGGCGAACTAAGGACTATCGTGTAGCCGTCGGGCGGCGCTTTCGCCGCGAGTTCGAGTCCGAGGTTACCGCCCGCGCCGGCACGGTTGTCGGCCACCACCTGCTGCCCCATCTGGTCGGATAATTTCTGCGCGACCGCGCGACCGAGAAGGTCGGTGGGCCCGCCGGGCGGAAACGGGAAAATCAGGCGTATCGTTTTCGCGGGGTACGGCTGCGCATAGATATCGCCGGCCGCCCCCATGTATACGGTTGCAAGGAATGCAACAACCACGCTCATCGCATGCAAAGAAACACCCATGATCCCCTCCGATCAACTACATTTTATGGTTCATGCACAGCAGTCAATTTTTGACGATCGGCAGTCGGCGAACGCGTATCGACCGATCCATCACGGTCACCATGGCGCCATCGGTCAGCGCGGTCTCGATACCCGGCCACGCGGCTTGCAGCAGTGCGGCGAGTGCGCTGGCTTCGAGACCTTCCTTGCAATACGTACCACTGACGGGCCGCGCTCACCACTGGTCGCAAGCAGCGCATGGAAATCCGCGTCGAGCGTGACGCAGACACGCTGCTCCGTTCTGGCTCGTTGCAGGATGTCGATGTCATCGGCGCGGCTCATTCCGATTTCGGATACATGGATCACGTCCCAGCCGGCTTGTGCGAGCAACGCCCCGGTTGAACGCGGTAAGCCCTGGTCGAGCAGCAGCCGCTTCACGCCGCTTCGAACGGCAGCACGCTATCGTCGAGGTTTTGCGCAGCGAATTCGAGTGCCTGACGGATATCCTCCGGCTCCAGCTCGGGATATTCATGGCGCAGATCGTCCCAGTTAGGGTAGAGAGCGAGCGCCTCGATGACACGCCGCACCGTCAGACGCATGCCGCGTATGGTCGGCTGACCGTTAAGTATCGTCGGAATGCTGGTGATTCGATCGAATTTGGCCATGGGCTTGCCCCAAAATATGTGCGTCTGGTCAGCATAGCCCAAGCCTGCGGCATGGACAATCCTTGCAATTACACTGCGGCGCTGGTTCCGTCGCCCGCGTACACGCTCCGATCCCGATCGGGATAGCTCTCGTACGCGTGTTACCATTTTTCAATGTCGTTGCTCTCAATAAAACCCTGTTCATGATCGGATTGCTTGCGTTGCTGCGCGCCTTTTGGACATTGGCGCTACTAACAGGGACAACCTGCGCGTTCGCACAGGCCTACCCGGCGAAATCCGTGCGCGTAATCGTCCCCTACCCGCCCGGCGGCGGCAACGACATCATCGCGCGCGCGGTCGTCGATGAATTAACGCGCCGTACGGCGCAGCAATTTTTCGTCGATAACCGTCCCGGCGCCAGCACCATCATCGGCGCCGAACTCGCGATCAAGGCGCCACCCGACGGCTACACGCTGTTCGTCTCGAGCCAAACCACGCTCGCGATCGTGCCGAATCTGAAAACCAAAGTGCCGTACGATCCGCTGCGCGACTTCGAGCCGGTCTCGCTGCTTGCCACCCAGCCGTACCTGCTAGTCGTCCACCCGTCCCTGCCCGCACAGAACGTCAAACAGCTAATCGCGCTCGCCAAATCGCGACCGGGAACAATTATTTACGGCTCTTCGGGCATCGGCACCGGCGGCCACTTGTCGACCGAGCTATTCAAGATGATGACGCATACCGACATCGTGCATGTGCCGTACAAGGGCGGCGCGCAGGCGGCCACCGACCTCCTCGGCGGCCACGTGTCGCTGATGTTCGCCACCATGAGCTCGGTGTACCAGCAGGCGATGAACGGCAAGCTCAAAGCGCTCGCCATCAGTTCTGCGAGGCGATCGCCCGCGGCGCCGCTGGTGCCGACGGTCGCCGAAAGCGGCGTCGCCGGTTTTGAAACCGTGCAGTGGATCGCCATGTCGGCGCCGCGCGGCACGCCGAAAAGCGTGATCGAGCGCCTGAATGCCGAGCTCGTAGCGGGCAACAAGTCACCCGAATTGCGCGAACGCCTTTCGTCGCAGGGCTATGACCCGGAAGTATGCACGCCGCAGCAACTTGCCGATTACATCAAGGTTGAGTTCACGCGCTTCGGTAAATTGATCCGCTCCATTGGGATGAAAGACGAATGACCATACAAATCTGCATGGGCGGCTACGGCCCGCCGACCACGACCCACAGCCGCGCCATCAAGATGATGGGCGACCAACTCATCGCGCAATTCGGCAGCGACGTCGACATCAAGTACGTGTGGAACGTAATGGATTTCGGCTACAAGGCCGAGGAAGTGCTGTGGATGAGCGAGCGCGGATTGCTGACCGTCGCGTACCAATCGACGAGCTATCTGACCGAACGCGTGCCCGAACTCGAATTCGCCGACCTGCCTTTCCTGTTTGCGAGTTTGGCGGAAGCGCGCGCCGCGATGGACGGCCCGCTCGGCGCTTATCTGAGCCGCAAGACCGAGGAGCGCGTGCCCGGTTACAAAATGCTCGGCTATTTCGAAAACGGCTACCGCCACGTTTCGAACCGGCTGCGCCCGGTGCATCTGCCCGCCGACCTGCGCGGCATGACGATACGTTCGCTGCCGAGCCGGATGCACAGCCGCACTTACGAAATGCTCGGCGCGACACCGCTGATCATGGATTTGAAGCCGGCGATCGCCGCCATCATGACCGGCCAAATCGACGCGCAGGAAAATCCGCTCGCGAACACCGTTGATTACGGTGTGCACAAATTCCACCGCTATCACACGCTGACCGGCCACAGTTATCTCTCGCGCGGCATCTACTGCAACCGCCCGGCGTTCGAAAGCTGGCCCGCGGCATTGCAGACCGCGATGCAGGCCGCCACGCGCGAAGCGGTACTGGCGCAGCGCGAGCTGGCGGTGCGCGAGGAGGAAGTAGCGCGCCAGGCGATCCTCGCCGCCGGCGGCGAAATCGTGGCATTGACGCCGGCCGAGCGCGCCGCTTTCGTGCTGGCTGTGAAGCCGCTGCACGACGAGGCGCGGAACCGCTTTGGCGAAGCCTGTGCGCTGCTTGAAGCAGCGCGCGCCAAGTTAGAATAAGGCACGCTGCAACAAAACTTACAACGATCCCGCGGCATCCGCCGGGATACTCGCGCAGGAGGAGCCGTGACCGAACAGACGCTGGCGCAATATCTGGGCGAATTCGCCGCGCAACTGCAGTTCAAGCAGTTGCCTCCCGCGGCGTTGGCGCTGGCAAAACTCGGCTTGAGCGACTGCATCGCCGTCATGGTCGCGGGCAGCCGCGAACCCGCGGTGGAGACGCTGCGCCAAACCCTCGCCACGCTGGGCGGCCCCGCCGAATCGACTTTGTATTTCGGCCCCGAGCGCATGCCCGCGCCCGCCGCCGCCTGGATTAACAGCGCGGCCGGCCATGTGCTCGATTACGACGACGTCGCGTTCGGGCATCCCAGTGTCGTCATCGTGCCGGCGATCCTGGCCGAAGGTGAGGCCCTGGGCGCGAGCGGCGCCGCCATCGCGACGGCGTATATCGCCGGTTACGAAACCTGGATGGAACTCATCGCGCGCGAACGCGATAACTATCAGATGAAGGGCTGGCATCCGACACCTTTGATCGGCGCGCTTGCGGCGACGGCGGCCTGCGCGAATTTGCGCGGGTTGAGGGCAAACGCCGCAACGTCCGCGCTCGGACTGGCCGCCGCGCAAGCGAGCGGCATCACCGCGAGCTACGGCACGATGGCGAAGGCGATGCAGGTCGGCAAGGCTGCGTACACCGGCGTGGTGAGCGCGCGCATGGCCGCAGCCGGCATGCTGGCCGCGCCCGATGCGCTCGATCACGAGCGCGGCTTTCTGCGCGCGATTTCACCGGCGGGCAACGTCGAACTCGAACGCGCGCCGCAACTCGGCACGCGCTGGCACGCCGTCGAGCACGGCCTGGCTATCAAGCGCTACCCGATGTGCTACTGCGCACACCGTGCGATCGACGCGACGCTCGAAGTAGCCGCGAAACATCGCCTCGCGCCGGAAAACATCGAAAGCATCGTTGTCACGCTGGGCAAAATCCAGGCCGCGACGCTGAAGAACCACCGCCCCGCGACGGGTCTCGACGCGATATTCAGCGTCGAATTCGGCGTCGCCGCCGCACTCATCGCCGGCAACGTCGGCCTGCATGAAGTCAGCGACGAATTCGTCGCCCGCCCCGACGTGCAAAAGCTCTTGCAGCGCGTGACGATCGCCACCACCGAAGATTCCGACCCTGCGTGGCCGGCGATGGCGCGCTTCGATCAGGTGCGCGTGCAACTCAAGGACGGCGCGACGTTGACGAGCGAGCCGGTCTATCGCGCGCTCGGTGACGCACAACGCCCGCTGGCCGCTGCCGATCTGCGCGCGAAATTCTTCGACTGTTTCGCCGCCGGCAAGTCCGGCGCGGACGCGGGTGCCGTGCTGCAGCAACTGCAGCGCCTCGAAACGCTGGCGTCGTGCCGCAACCTGTACCAACGCGATGTCGCGGCGCTTAGCGCGTGATGCGCGCAAATTGAAAGCGAGTATGGCCATCTGCACCAATCGATATGCAATGCTGCTCATGCTGTTGGCGGCGGCCGGGCCCGCGCAAACCGCGGCAGTCGATACGGCAATCAACTATCCGACGCATCCGATCCGGTTCATCCTCGGCTATCCGCCGGGCGGCGCAAGCGATGCGGTTGCGCGCCAGCTCGCTTTTTCGCTCGGCGCGCGGATGGGACAAAATATCGTGCTCGACAATCGCGGCGGCGCGGGCGGCAATATCGCGGCCGAACTCGCGGCACGCGCGGCGCCCGACGGCTACACGTGGTTCCTCGGCAACAATGGAATTCTCGCCACCAATCAGGCCTTGTACGAGCGCCTGCCGTTCGATCCGATCAGGGATTTTGCGACCGTTGCCCTCGTCGGCACGCAACCGAGCGTGCTCGTCGTGCATCCGTCGGTCGCCGCGACTTCCGTGCGCGAGCTGATTGCGCTGGCGAAAGTCCGGCCCGGCCAGTTCAATTACGCCTCCTCGGGCACCGGCACCGCCGGCCACCTTACCGGCGAATTATTCAAGGCGCTCACACAAACGAACTTCACGCACATTCCTTATCGCGGCGGCGGTCCCGCCGTCATCGATCTTGTTGCGGGCCAGGTCCAGTTCATGTTCGCCACTGCCGCCTCCGTCATTCCGCACGTAAAAAGCACTCGCCTGCGCGCGCTCGCGGTGACTTCGCTCACGCGTTCGCCGAGTTTGCCTGAGCTGCCCACTGTCGATGAAGCAGGCGTGCCGAAATTCGAGGCGGTCACCTGGCACGGCGTGGTGGTACCCGCGGCGACGCCGCGTCCGCTGGTGATGAAAATCAATGCAGAAATCAATCGGGCGCTCGGCCTCGCAGACGTCAGGGAGAAACTCGCGTTGCAGGGCATCGAAGCGCGAGGCGGCACGCCGGCGGAATTTGCCGCGTTCCTCAAAAGCGAAATTCCAAAGTGGACCAAAGTCGTACGCGACTCCGGTGCTAAGGCGGAGTAAGCCGCACGCCAACAGGGAGAAAACATGAAGTTATCAGTGAGCATTGCGGTGACGGCCGTCTTATCAACGGCGGCTATCACCGGCGCGGCAGCGCAAAATTATCCAGCGAAACCGGTCCGCGTGATCGTGCCTTACCCGCCCGGCGGCACGTCCGACATTCTGACCCGGCTGCTCGGCGCGAAGCTCACGGAGAGCTGGGGCCAGCAGGTGCTGACCGACAATCGCACCGGCGCAGGCGGCAACATCGGCGCGGAACTCACCGCGCGCGCCGCGCCCGACGGCTACACGCTGATGCTGACCGACATCGGCAATCTCGTCACCAGCTCTATCCTGTACTCGAAGCTCTCGTTCGACGTGCTGCGCGATTTCGCGCCGGTCGTCACCGTATCGTATTCGCCGCATCTGCTCGCGGTGCATCCGAGCGTACCCGCGAAAACGACCCCGGAGTTGATTGCGCTCGCCAAGTCGCGGCCCGGAAAATTCAATTATGCGGCGGGGCTGGGCGGCACGCCGCATCTGGCGGGCCTCATGTTCGCGCAGCGCACCGGTATCAATTGGGTCTATATCCCGACCAAGGGCGGCGCGGCAACCAGTTATGCGGTCGCCACCGGCGACGCCGACGTGCTCTTTTTAGGCATCCTGCAGACGCTGACTCACATCAGTTCCGGCAAGTTGAAATTGATCGCCGCGTCGAGCGCTCAGCGTCTGCCCAACCTGCCCGATACGCCGACAGTCGCGGAGACCCTGCCGGGATTCGTCACCGGCTCGTGGCAGGGAATT
The DNA here is from genome assembly GCA_046596405.1 of Burkholderiales bacterium. Lineage (GTDB taxonomy): Bacteria > Pseudomonadota > Gammaproteobacteria > Burkholderiales > SG8-41 > PALSA-1004. The sequence goes on along the minus strand of JBKJMN010000018.1, from coordinate 4,764 downwards.
CTGGCGCCCGCGCGGACTTCACCGGAGGTGATCGCCAGAATCAATGCTGAAGTCACCCGCATACTGAAGCTGCCCGACGTGAGGGAGGTGCTCGTCTCGCAGGGCACGACGCCGCTCGCCACCGGCCCGCAGGAAACCGGCCGCTGGCTCGCCGAGGAGAAAGAGCGCTGGGCCAAGGTCGTCAAAGAAAGCGGCTTCAAGCTCGAATGATGAAATCACGCCCCGACCGCATACCCGCCCTGTTCGCCTTGTTCGCCGCCCTGCTAACCATCGCGGCGTGCGTCAGTGCGCCGCCGCTGACGCGCGCGCCCGCCGAACTCGCGCCGACCGGCAAGCTCCGCGCCGGCATCAACTATGGCAACGTGGTGCTGGCGACGAAGGATCCGGCCAGCGGAGAACTGCGCGGCGTGCACGTCGACCTCGTGCGCGAACTGGGCAGGCGCGCAAAGCTCGATGTCGAACTGATCGGGTACGACACTGCAGGCGGCATGGTCGACGGCCTCAAGCGCGGCGCGCTCGACGTGGCATTGCTGTCGGCCGAGCCAGCACGCGCGAGTGAAATCAACTTCAGTCCCGCGTACGTGGATATCGACGCGACTTATCTCGTCCCCGCGGGCTCGCCTATCCGCGACGTCGCCGAGGTCGACCGCGATGGCACACGCGTTGCAATCGCCGCCAAAAGCGCTTACGAATTCTTTTTGACCCGCCATCTCAAGCACGCGCAGCTCGTGGCCGGACCCGGCACATTTGGCGCGTACGATGTGTTCGTCGCACGCTCGCTCGATGCGCTCGTCGGCATCCGGCCACGGCTGGTGATCGAGGCCGAAAAATTACCGGGCTCGCGCGTACTCGCGGGCCGCTTCATGGCGATCGAACAGACCATCGCAAGCCCCAGGGGACGCGACGTTGCCGCGCGCTACATCCGTGACTTCATCGAAGACGTGAAAGCATCGGGCCTCGTCGCGCGCATGCTCGCCTCTCACGGCGTGCGCGGCGTGTCGGTGGCGCCCGCCGCATCGGCCAGATAATCCGCGAAATGAACTGCCGATGGAATTGTCGTTGACGAAGGGTTAAGCTGGCACTGCAACATCCATTTCAAGGGGAGTCATCATGCCATTCAAAAAAATAATCTCGTCATCGCTGCTGTTCGCCGCGCTCGCGGCAGGCCTGCTTGCAAGCAATGCAGGGTTCGCGCAAACCGCCGCGCGCGTGTTCGAGTTGAGAACCTATACGACGAACGACGGCAAGCTGAACGACTTGCTTAACCGCTTTCGCGATCACACCGTGCGCCTGTTCGCCAGGCACGACATGGTCAGCATCGGCTACTGGATACCGAAAGACCAGCCCAACACGTTGATCTACATCCTCGCCCATCCCAGCCGCGAGGCCGCGACCCAGAACTGGGACGCCTTCCGCAAAAATCCGGAGTGGGTAACAGCGCGCACGGCCTCCGAAGCCAACGGACCCATCCTGGCCAAACCGCCGCAATTCGTATTCATGGATCCGGCCGCTTTCTCGGCGATCAAGTAAGATAACTCAGTCACCGCGAGCTGACGGGGATTAAGCCCGAAGATCGGCGCGGCGACTCCATTTCAGGGGGAATAAACCATGCATCGCTTTGTAAAACTCGCGTGTGTCATTGTGCTGAGTCTGCCGGCCATCTCGCTCGCAGCCTCCGCCGGCTACTCGATCACCGTCAATAAGGACCGGCTGCTCAATGCGCAGAACGAGCCGCAGAACTGGCTGCTGATGAATGGCGATTACGCATCGACGCGCTATTCCAAGCTCACGCAGATCAACCGCGACAACGTGAAAGACCTGCGCATGGTGTGGGCGCTTGCGCTGAGCGGCATGCAGGACGCGGGCCCGAACGGCCCCGAGAACGAAGTGAATCCGCTGATCGACAACGGTTTCATGTATACGACCGACGGCTGGGGCACGGTCTACAAGATAGACGCGCGCAATCCGCACAAAGGCGAATTCGTCTGGATCGCCGATCCCGGGGTCAAGCACCAGGGCAATGTGCCGCGCACACGCGGTATCGCGTTGTGGGAAGACCGCGTAATCGCCAATCTACCCGACGGCCGCGTGATAGCAATCAACCGCGACAACGGCGAGATCGTGTGGGACAAGCAGATTGCCACCAAAAACGAATTTGGCCGGATGGAAAAATTTCTTACCGCCCCGCTGGTCGCCGATGGCAAGGTGCTGATCCAGAACGGCGCGGGCGACGGCGGCACGCGCGGCTGGGTCGCCGCGCTCGACGTCAAGACCGGCAGTGAATTGTGGCGCTGGTACGTAGTGCCGAAGCCCGGCGATCCCGGCAGCGAAACTTGGAAGGACGGCCATAACGCGTGGAAAACCGGCGGCGGCGGCATCTGGCAGACCGGCTCGTACGATCCGGCCCAGCGGCTCTACATCGTCGGCACCGGCAACCCGTTCCCGATCTACGATCCGCAATTCCGTCCCGGCGACAACCTCTACACCGATTCGGTGGTCGCAATCGATATCGACACCGGAAAGCTTGCATGGCACTTCCAATATACGCCGAACGATTCGTGGGATTACGACGAAGTCGGCGTCCATCTGCTCTACGACATGACGATCGACGGCCAGCGGCGCAAAGTGGTCGGACATTACGGGCGCAACGGGTTTTACTACACGCTCGACCGCACGAACGGCAGGTTTATCAAGGCCGAGAAGTACGTGAACGATCTGAACTGGACTAAGGGCATCCATCCGCGCACCGGCAAGCCGCTCGAGTACGATACGAAGCTCGACGTGCAGATTTACAATCCCGAAGCGCGCGCGCTGCGCGGCGACGGGCAAAAACGCGCGTGCCCGACCTGGCATGGCGGTGTGGCGCATCAGCCGCTCGCCTATCACCCGGTCAAGAATATTGCGTACGGCGTGGGAACCGAGGGCTGTTTCAGCCAGAACGGGGCCGCGGTCGCCTCGAAGTCGAAGGACGGCGACGTCGACATGAAGGCGAGCCAGAAGCGCGATTACTCGAGCGACCTCTATTACGGCTCGATCACCGCCTTCGACACGGCCAATCACAAAGTGCTGGCGAAGGCCGTCACCGAGATCGAAAACCGCTCGGGTGCGACGGTGACCGCTGGCGGCATCGTGTTCACCGCGCTGCAGGACGGCTGGATCGTCGCCTACCACGACGAGACGCTCGAAGAACTGTGGCGCTTTAACGTCGGCACAACGCTGAAAGGCGCGCCGGTGACCTACGCGATCGGGCCGAAGCAGTATCTCGCAGTGCAAAGCGGCGGCCGCCACCTGCATCCGGTCAAGTTCGACAAGCTCGAGAATTCGAGCTACCTGTTCGTGTTCGCATTGAACTAAACCAGCCGCAGCTTACGTACATCCCTTCCTCGTGACGCGAGGAGGGGATTTATTTCTTGCCCCCCCAGTAATGTCTGCGGCGTAGAGCGGTGAAGCGCCGCAATCAAGTTACCCGGTCGAGCGGACTTTTTACGCCACGCCCGCCTTTGTTCATGACGTGCGTATAAATCATTGTTGTCTCCACGCTCGAATGACCGAGCAAGCTCCTGCACTGTTCTAATATCGTAGCCATTCTCCAGCAGGTGCGTCGCGAACGAGTGGCGCAGCGTATGGCAACTCACATGCTTGGCAATTCCGACGGAGCGCGCTGCTTGCTTCACGCCACGGATGAGATAGTCCTCGTAGACGTGATGGCGGCGGATCACGCCGGTGGCCGGATCGACCGAACGCTTATAAGAAGGAAAGACGAATTTCCACGCCCACTCATACCGCGCTCGCGGGTACTTGCGCGCGAGAGCATCAGGCAATTCAACGTCACCATAGCCCTGGGCAAGATCGCGTTCGTGCAGCACTTTCACACGTATGAGATGCGCATTCAGAGGCTCGATAACCGAAGCGGGCAACACGGTGATGCGGTCTTTGCCGCCCTTACCGTCGCGCACGAGGATTTGCCGATAGCCGAAATCGACATCCTTGACTCGCAGGTTCAGGCATTCACGCAGTCGCAGCCCTGCGCCATACAACAGGCTCGCCATCAACCACTTGGGCCCACGCATGTTCGCCAGCAAGCACTGCGCTTCGTCGGCGGTAAGTACGGTCGGCTTCCTGACCGGACGCTTGGCGCGCACGATGTCGTCAAGCCACGGCAGCGGCTCACCCAATACTTCCTTATACAAAAAAAGCAGTGCTGCCAGTGCCTGATTTTGAGTGGCGGCAGCAACGTGGCCGTCTACCGCAAGATGAGTGAGGAATGCCGTGACCTCCGCCGCCCCAAGTTCACGCGGGTGACGCTTGCCGGTAAAAACAATAAATCGCCTGATCCAATGAAGATACGCTTGCCCGGTGCGGCGGCTGTAATGCCGCGTTTGGATGGCTGCGTTGAGAGATTCGAATAGTCGCGGGCGCGCAACAGCGCCCTGAGATGGCTCCCGAACGTCATTGTCATGCATATACCCTCCAATTCAAGGCGGCGAATTGCGCCCGGTGCATTGGAGGAGTAACGTATCTTCCGAAATGTCGAATACAGTCTATGACTTAGGTAATAGCCAGGCTGCGTATAGCTGGCGTTTGTTACAACTAGGCGGATAATTTCTGCGTGCGAATATGTCCCGAGTAATTTTTACCGACGAATTCTAGTTGAACTAAACCGCTTACGCGGTGGTGGTCTGCACTTCGCCGTCCGGTGAGGTGATGCAAGTCGAAGTGTTTACGTGATGGGAAGCGCGCGGCGCGCTGCTGTGTCAGCGTGAT
>JBKJMN010000013.1:0-8294 GCA_046596405.1 Burkholderiales bacterium | reverse complement strand
GTCTTGCGATTGATAATCAGGTAATAGCGCGTCGGTTGCTCGAACGGCAATTCTCCGGCTTTGGCGCCCTTGAGAATCTTGTCGACGTATGCTGCAGCCCGGCGGAAATTGTCGATGGCGTCAGGGCCGTAGCTCATCAGTCCTCCCGACTCCGCAAAGTAGGGGCTCGAGTAGATCGACGACAGCTTTTGTTTAACCGACAATGCGGCAATCTGGCGCACTTGCTCAAAAAAGAACGTGTCGTTTAAAAGCATGACGCCGTCGGCGCGCTCCCTGCCTAACATCAAAAACTCCTGCGCAAGCTCCTGCTCGGTGGCCGCCGAGGCGAGGATGACGCGAATGCCGGTTTTCTGTGCTGCAGTCATGATGCGTACGAGCTGCTGCGGATGAGCCGCGTTGCCGGGATTCAACAGGACGCCGACCCGCGCCAGCGTCGGTGCTACCGCTTTCAAAAGCTCCAGGTATTTCGCGACGATATCGGCGCCGCTGTTCGAGAAGCCTGTCATGTTGCCGCCGGGCCGCGCCATGCTCGCCCCATAGCCGTTGGCTACCGGATCTGAATCCACGGTGATGATGATGGGTATCGTCGTGGTGGCCTGCTGCAATGGCCGGTAAGTCTGCGATCCGGTTGCCACGATCACATCCGGTTTAAGTTTTACGAGTTCGGCGGCCAACGCCTTGATGTTTTCGACATTGCCATCGGCGAAGCGCGATTCAATGACAATATTCTTGCCTTCAACGTACCCAAGGGCGCGCAAGCTTTCGATGAAGGCAGGGTATCTGCCGGTATCGATCGCCGAGCCACGGGTGCCGAAATACAAAAATCCGATCCGCGAAGTTTTCGATCCCTGGGCAACTGCGGCGTACGGCGCAAGCGTGGCCGCCGCAAGCGCGATGACCATCGTGCGTCGGTTGATCACTCGATCACCTTGTCGGCTCTAATGAGGATCGATTGGGGAATTCTGACGCCAAGCGCCTTGGCGGTCTTCGAGTTGACGAACAATTCGAATTTCGTTGGCTGTTCAACGGGCAGATCACCCGGGTTGGCGCCTTTCAAAATTTTATCGACATAGGTGGCCGCTCGCCTGAAACTTTCCCTGAGGTCATTGCCGTAGCTCATCAAGCCGCCGGCCTCAGCGTATTCACGATAGCCGCCGATCGACGGTAGCCGATGTTTCATCGCGAGTTCCACGATCTGGGTTTTTTGTTGGGAGAAAAATGATCCTCTCCACACGATGAGCGCGCCGGCGTTTTGGCGGGCCATCGCAACAAATGCACTGGCAATTTCCGCCGGAGTGCTCGCTTCCAGGGAAAGAATCTTGACCCCGCGAGACGTTGCCGCAGCTTGGATGGTCTTTAACGAAGCGGCGCTCGCGGCACTGGAAGGGTTTACCAAAACCGCTACCCGGCCGGCCTTGGGCGCCGTCGAAAGCACCATCTCGAGCAACTTGGGCCCGAGCTCGTTATTCATGTTCGAAAGCGCGGTGCTATTGCCGCCGGGCCGCGCCAGGGTCTTGACCAAGCCGGTGCCGACCGGGTCTCCCAGGTTCGTCATTACGATGGGTATTGCTTGCGTGGCCTTCTGCGCGGCCCGCGCAGCTGCCGTTCCGCTGGTGGTCAAAACGTCCACTTTCAACCGCACGAGCTCTTCCGCCAATTGAGGCAGGCGCTCCGCATTGCCTTCCGCGGAGCGCCATTCGATCAAGAGATTATTGCCCGTGACATAGCCCAACTCACTCATGCCCTGTGTGAAAGGGCCGTAGATAAAGTCAGAGGCAGCAAAATCGAGATGGCGCTGCACCAGAAATCCGATGCGCCAGACTTTGCCTGGCTGGGCGAAGGACTTCAGGGGCACGAGCGCGCCCATGGCAAGCGCGATCACCATCCTGCGCCGCGTTGTCACTCGATCACCTTGTCGGCGCGCACCAGCAGGTCCTGAGGGATTGTCAGGTTGAGCACGCGGGCGGTCTTGCCGTTAATGATCAGGTAGTAGCGCGTCGGCTGCTCGAACGGCAAATCGCCGGGTTTCGCGCCTTTTAGAATTTTGTCCACGTAAGCGGCCGCGCGCCGGAAATTGTCAACGATGTTGGGACCATAGCTCATCAGGCCGCCAGCCTCTGGATAGTCCTGTTGCGAATAGATTGATGGCAGGCGGTTCTTCAGCGCCTGCGCCGCAATCTGCCGGTATTGCTGGAAGAAGTAAGTGTCGTTCAGAAGAATAACCGCGCTAACGCGTTCCTTCGCCAGCCTTGAGAATTCGCGCGTGATGGCTTGCTCGGTTGCTGCTTCGGCGAGAGTGATGTGGATTCCGCTTTTCTGTGCGGCGGACATGATGCGCAAAAATTGCGACGGGTGCGCGACATTGTCCGGATTCACAAGCACGCCGACCCGCGATAGTTTAGGCACGACCGTTTTCAACAGCTCAAGGTATTTCGTCACAATGTCGGCGCCGACGTCGGAGAGGCCCGTGATATTGCCGCCGGGCCGCGCCATGCTCGCGGCATAGCCGTTGGCAACCGGATCCGCCGTCACGGTGATCACGATTGGAATCGTCGTGGTGGCTTGCTGGAGTGGGCGGTAGATGAGAGATCCCGTGGCGACTATGACATCGGGCTTCAGGCGCACGAGTTCTACGGCAAGCGCCTTGGTGTTTTCCGCTTTGCCGTCGGCGAAGCCTGATTCGATGACAAGATTCTTACCCTCGACGTAGCCAAGGTCGCGCATGCCCTCAACGAAAGCCGGATACCTGCCGCTGTCAACGGCGGATTTGCGCGTTCCGAAATACAAAAAGCCGATGCGGGACGTTCCGGCAGGCTGGGCGAACAAGGTAAGCGGCGAATACAGGCCGCATGCGCAGAGTGCCAGGAGGATTCTGCGCCGCGTTTTCACTCGATCACCTTTTCGGCGCGCATGAGAAGCGAGTTCGGAAACTTGATGCCGAGCGCTTTGGCCGCCTTCATGTTGATAACGAGTTCCAGCTTGGTCGGTTGCTCGACCGGAATATCGGCCGGTCTCGATCCCTTGAGGATCTTATCGACATGGCTGGCGGCGCTGCGGTACATGTGGGGCAGATCAACGCCGTAAAACATCAGGCCGCCGGCATTTACAAAATCCTGCAGGGCATACATGGCCGGCAAGCGGTGCTGGGTCGCCAGTTCTACTATTCGTTTCTGATGTGTTGTAAACATCGCGTCTTGCAAAACCATCAACGCTTTGGCGTGTTGCTTGACGATCTGGGCGAACGCGGAATCGATTTCCCCGGCATTGCGCGCTTCAAACAGATTCAGCGTAATACCCAGGGCGCGCGCGGTGGCGCTGACCCCTTGCCAGGACGGTTTGGTGTCAGGTGACGCGGGATTGCCGAGCACTGCTATGCGGTTTAGGCCGGGCAGCGCTTCCTTGAAGAGTTCGAGTCGTTTGCCGCCGAGTTCCTGGGTCAGTGCAGTCATGCCGGTTACATTGCCGCCGGGCCGTGCGAGGCTTTTTACCAGACCGTTCACCACCGGGTCACCGGTAGTGACCATGACGATCGGAATCGTTGATGTTGCATTTCTAGCGGCGAGTGCGCCGGGCGTCGATCCGGCAATGATCACGTCTACTTTAAGCGCCACCAGTTCCGCTGCCAGCCGCGGCAATCGGTCGAAGTTGCCATCGGCAAATCGTGATTCGACGATCAGATTGCGCTTCTCGATCCAGCCCAGATCGAGCAATCCTTTCAAAATAGCCTCCCGATTGCGTGCTTCGATGCCCGCCGTAAGCGGGCTCAGTCTGCCGATCCGGGCGACTCTGGCTGACGGCTGCCCGAACGCTACAAGCGGCGCTACTAGCGCAGTTGCGCCCAGTGCAGCGATCAGCCGCCTGCGCCCGATAGGCATTACTTGAGTCCAGCGACGTTGAACGCTGCGACGGGATGTGCAATGCCCTTGAGCATCACCTCTCCCAGCGATTCCGATTTGACGAAGTCGTCGATGCGCGAAACCGTTTTCTGGTTGGTGAGTATCTGGCCGCCCTTCGCTTCGCTGCACAGGCGCGCGGCGAGGTTGGTGACGCTGCCGATGCACGCATAATCCCAGCGGCCCTCATAGCCGATCGCGCCGAGCGTGGCGAAGCCCTGCACGAAGCCGATGCCGAGGTCGAGATCGAAGCCGCGCTTCTTCCACGCCGCGCGCAGAGGCGAGAATTGTTCCTGCATTTTGACGGCCATGCGAACGGCGTTCATCGCCGGGTTCTCGAGCTTGATCGGATCGTTGAAGAAAATCATCATGCCGTCGCCGACGAAGCGTTCCAGCGTTCCTTCATGCTCCTGTATCAGCGGTCCCATCACCTTGTGGTATTCGGCGAGCACATTCATCACTTCTTCAGGTTCGGAAGTGTCGGTGAACGCGGTGAAGCCGCGCATGTCGAGGAATACGACCACGACCTCGCGCCGGTGCGTTTTCAGCAGCTCTTCGCCGCCGCCACTGACGATGGATTCGGCGACCTGGGGGGAGAAGAAGTTCTTCAGACGGCCGAGGCGGTCGAGTTGGGCAACCTGTTCCTGCACGCGCTGCTCCAATTGCTTGTTCCACTGCGCAAGCTCACCCGCCTGCGATTGCACGGTGTCCCAGAGTTCCTTGATCCGCAACAGCGAACGCACGCGCGCGAGTAGTTCGGGCTGATTGATCGGTTTTGCGAGAAAATCGTCGGCACCCGCTTCTATGCCCTTGACGCGCTCCTGCGCCGGGTCGAGCGCAGTGATCATCACAACAGGCAGCATCCCGGTTGCGGGATTGGCGCGGATCTTCTGGCACACTTCGTAGCCGTTCATACCTGGCATCATGACGTCGAGCAGCACGAGGTCGGGTTTGTCCGCTTCAATTTTGGCCAGCGCTTCAGCGCCGGATGACGCGGTAACGGGTTGATAGCCTTTGAACGTCAGGAGATCGGCGAGCATCTTGACGTTGAGCGGCGTGTCGTCAACGACGAGGACTTTTTTCAGGATAACCGTCACGCCGCACCCGCGTGCTTTTTCAGGGTGGCGGCGACGGTTTCGAGGAATTCCTTGACGTTGATCGGTTTGGTCTGCAGGCCGTCGAAACCCGCGTCGATGATCTTCTTGCGGTCTTCGGTCATGGCTGATGCCGTGACCGCGATGATGGGGATCGAGCTGGTTTCCGGATCGGCGCGCAGTACCTTGAAGGCTTCGATGCCGTTCATGCCGGGCAGGTGAAAGTCCATGAGGATAAGCGCCGGCTTTTTTTCTTTCGCCAGACGGATGCCTTCCTCGGCAGTTTCCGACTCGAGCAGCGGGTAGCCCTTGAACTGCAGGATGTCGCGCACCAGCTTGCGGTTTTTTTCGTTGTCCTCGACGATCAGGATCAGTTCGTTTGCCATGCTTGTTCCTTAAAGTGTTACGTAGCTATTTCAAATTCAGTTGCTTGAGAGGGTGAAAAAAGTGAAGAGGTGAAGGGGTGAAAACTTTCCTCGCCCCCGTCACCGGGGGAGAGGGTCAGGCTGAGGGGGTTCACTCTTTCACTCTTTCACGAGGCCCCATCTCGATCAATGCGCAGTAATAACCGTCGCCGCGGCCTCGACGGGCAGGGTGAAGGCGAAGGTCGAGCCTTTGCCAACCTCGCTCGTCACCCAGATCTTGCCGCCGTGCAGCTCGACGAATTTCCGCGTGAGCGCGAGCCCCAGCCCGGTGCCCTCGGCCTTCTTGGTGTAATCGGTGCCGACCTGGCGAAACTCCTCGAATACCGCCGCGCAGTCTTCCGGCGCAATACCAATGCCGGTATCCGTGACGCTGACTTCGATCATGTTGTCTGAAGGTTTGGCCGCCACGGTGATGCGGCCGCCTTCGGGTGTGAATTTCACGGCGTTCGACAGCAGGTTGAGCAGGATTTGCTTGACCTTGCGCTCGTCGCCTTTGATTTCGGTAATTTCCGGGGCCACAGTCGCCTGCAGGTCGATGCCGTGCCGGCCCGCGCGCTCCTTGATCAGCGTCAGCGCATTGTCGATTGCCTCGGGCACGTTGAATGTCGCGAGATCGAGTTCCATGCGGCCGGCCTCGACCTTCGAGAGGTCAAGTATGTCATTGATGAGAGAGAGCAGGTGTTTGCCCGAACCGTGGATGTCGTTGATGTATTCCGATTGTTTCTCGTTCATCTCGCCAAACATTTTCTCCTGCAGTACTTCAGAGAAGCCGATGATCGCGTTCAACGGCGTGCGCAGCTCGTGCGACATGTTGGCAAGGAATTCAGACTTGTGCTGGTTGGCGACTTCGAGCTGGCGGCTCTTGTCCTGAATTTCATTGAACAGACGAACGTTTTCGATTGCGATCACCGCCTGATCGGCGAAGGTTTTGAGCAGCGCGGCCTGTTTGTCGGTGAAATAACCGATGGCGGAACGGGTGACGGCAATAGCGCCTATCACCGTGTTTTCACGCATCATCGGCGCGATCATCGCGGCGCGGAAACCTATTTTTTCCGCGAGAGCCCGCCCGCGCTCGGGCATATCCGGTTCATCCGTGATGTCGGCGACATGCATGAACTTGCGATCGAGTATCGCGCGGCCGGCCAGCGTTTCGCGGTCGAGTGGCATCGGATACATTTCATGCGCGTCTGGATGGCGGGCAGCGCTGGCAATGGCCGGCCGCTGCAGGCGTTCCCCGTCGACGAGGACCACGGCAATCAGATGGCCCTCGAACAATCGGAGTGCGCTATGTACGATGGCGTCGAATACCGGCTGCACGTCGGTCGGGGAGTTGCTTATGACGCTCAGGATTTCGCTGGTGGCGGTCTGTTGTTCCAGCGTTTCGGACAATTCGCGGGTGCGCTCGTCGACCTTTTGCTCGAGCCCTGTATACGAATCCTTCAGGCGCTGGGCCATGGTGTTGAACTGGTCGGCGAGCGTTTCAAGCTCATCGCCGGTATGGACTTCGATCGCCTGATCGAGATTGCCGGCGCCGATGCGTTCCGCGCCGGCCTGCACCGCGCGAATGGGTTCCACCATGCGGCGCGCGAGAAAGAGACCGGCTAATATCGAAAGTACCAAACCGCCGAGCAGCAATATCCCGGTGCGCTTCAAAGACTCGTAAAGCGGCGCGAACGCCTCCTCGCTCGGCTGCTCGACGAAGACATGCCAGCCGAGCGAGGGAATGCTCGCGAACGCAGCCAGCACTTCGTGCCCCTGCAGGTTGCGCGCGATGCTCACGCGTTCGCCTTCGCTGCCGCTTTTTGCTTCGAGTGCGGCCTTGACCTGCGGCAGATCCGAAAGATCCGATTTCTGCAGTACCTGGCTGATGTCCGGATGCGCGATCAGCCGGCCGCGCGAATCGATGGCGTAGGCGAGACCCTTGTCGCCGATCTTGATGCGCGAGATCACGTCCCAGATGAATTTAAGATTTACTTCGGCGACCGTGATGCCGGCCTCTTCACTCACGCCCGCCATCGCGATCGTCATATATGGCTCGGTCTCCTTGCGAAAGTAGACCGGGCTGAAGTAAGTCTTGCCCGAGCGCGCCACGAGAAATTTCGGGTCTTTCGAAATGTCTTCCTGGCTGCCCGCTACGTCCATGCCAAGGCGCGAAACGCGCAGCCGCTCTTTGCCGGAGCGATCAAGCTGGATCACATCGGTGATGGCGGGCACTTGGCGCAAGAGCTTCAGATAATCGAAGCGGCGCTGCTCCGGATTGCTCGACCCCGCTTGCGGGAGCCGCATCCAGCCTATCTGATGCTCTATTTCAGAGACGTACGCTTCGATGCGCGACGCTGCGGCGGCTGCTTTCTCTCGCTGGAGGTCGAGGAGGGCGGCCTTGTTCTCTTTGTAAGTGACGTAGATGCCGATGCCGCCGCTCGCGACGAGTGCGAGCGTAACAAGCGTCACGAAGTAGACCGCGTATTTGGTGAAAAGAGAGCCGCGCAGTGTCATCGCATCGCCTTTTTTGAGTCCAGAACGCCCCGGCGCGTTAAACGGCGCGCCGCGCCCGTTCCAACGCGGTGACGCAATCCGGCATGGCAATGTCCAGTATTGCGTTTCATTCGATCACCTTGTCGGCGCGCAAGATCAACTCGTTGGGAATCGTGACGCCAATGGCGTTCGCGGTCTTGCGGTTTATGAAGAGCTCCAGCTTCATGGGCTGCTCGACCGGCAACTCCCCCGGCTTCGCACCTTTCAGAATCTTGTCTATGTAAGTTGCGGCACGCCGGAACTGCTCGCCGTTGTTGTGGCCATAGCTCATCAAACCGCCAGCCTCCACGAGTTCGCGAACCCACGAGATCGTGGGCAGACGAGATTTGATTGCAAGCTCCGCAATC
>JBKJMN010000406.1:0-2734 GCA_046596405.1 Burkholderiales bacterium | reverse complement strand
CGAACAATCCCCACCATAGTTCGTACGAGTACCCGGGCACGCCCGATTGCGCGATCGCCGGCAATCCCGGCAGCAACGCGGATGGGGTGAGGCTGGTAACGGCGATTGCCCGCACGCGGTTCGCGCGCAGCTGGGGATTGACCGCGGCGGCGCTCGCGATGACGATCTCCACTTCGCCGGACGCGAGCGCAGTCATCGCCTGCGAGATGCCTTTGTACGGGATGTGCGTGAGCTTGATGCCCGCCGCCGACGCGAACAACGCGCCGGAAAAATGGTTGTTGCCGCCCGTCCCCGACGACGAGTATTTGAGGCCGCCCGGATCTTTTTTGGCGAGCGCCACGAGTTCCTTAACCGACTTCGCCGGCACGGATGGATGCACCGCCAGCATCATCGGCGCGCGCGCGATCATCGCCACCGGCACGATGGCGCGCGCCGGGTCGAACGGCAGTTTCTCGCGCACTGCCGCGGTTGCCGGATACGACGACGTGTGCCCCAGCAGCACGTAGCCGTCGGGTTCTGCTTTGGTGGCGATCTCCGTGCCTATCATGCCGCTGGCACCCGGGCGATTGTCGATTACGACGTTCTTGCCCCACGCGATCGAGAGCTGCTGCGCGACGCTGCGCGTCATGATGTCGATTGAACCGCCCGGCGTGTACGGCACGACGATCTGCACGTTGCGCGCGGGGTAGGGTGCTTGCGCACCCGCGTCTTGAGCGATACAGGCGAGCAGAGTCGGAATCAGGCTGGCGCACAGGCGCATCTTCATGGGGCGCTCCTCGGTCGGTTGGTATAATAATTTTGCGCTCATCATACCTTACGCGGGGGCCGCGTTCAGGCGCGCGGCGCATTGACTAAAATTTTTCCGCGGCTCACGATAGCAGCTTGCATTCGCCACCGGAAAATTTCATGCACATGTTTCGCCGCGCCTTGCTGCGCCTGAACTCATGCGTGGCCGCCATCATGTTGTCCGCTGCTGCCGCCGCGTCCGCCGCCGACGCGGGCGACATCGCGGAGGGCATGCGGCTCTTCATGCAAAAGGGCAATTGCCAGGCGTGTCATGGCTGGTCCGGCGACGGGCGCAAGACGGACAACCAGATGCCGGACGGCGCGAACCTGCGCGAAAGCAAGCTCGACCGCGCGGCTTTCGTCATGATCGTGAAATGCGGGCTGCCGAACACGGGCATGCCGCCGTTCGACAAGTTCGCCTACAGCGACGGACGCTGCTTCGGCATGAAAGAAGCCACTCTCAAGGCGCAGGGCATCAAGCTGGCGGACCCGCCCGCAACGCTGCAGCCGCGCGAAGTCGAGTTGCTGGCCGACTTTGCGTTTGCGAAAATCGTCGGCAAAGGCGCGCTGGACCGCGCAAAGTGCACGGACTATTGGGGCAGTGCGAGCGAGGTCTGCAGCGAGATTAAATAGTTGGCTGCGAGCAGGCGTCCACTTTTCGCGGGTAACTCGGACATCTAACGTTGCGTTAACAGCGCGCGGCCGCTCCTGCCGCGCGTCCGTCGTTGAACAGCGGGTTATGCCCCAACCTTGACATATGTGCGTGGCGTAAGCGTCGCCAGCGCCTGCTCGAGGCCAGGAATCAGCGGTAACAAGACCGGAGGCTCATTTGAATGTGCGTCCAAGACAACTACAGCTATCGGTAGGGTGGAGAGGTTTTGTTGATATGCGAGATTCTTGTCGACGGTTACAAAGGCGTCGGAGTCGGATGCGGCCAGAGCCAACAGGTTGCCGTTCTTGACGCCATCCCAGCCCATCTCCACGACAGTCTTCACGTCGTGGTTCGGCAGTGCACGTCGAAAGCGACTCGGAACCGACTCGTCAAGCAGCAGGCGCATCGGCAAAGAGTCGTTCTCGAGCGGCCTCAAGAATAGCTACTGCCGTTTCCCGAGGAACGGACGGAAAGTCTTCCAAGAAGTCTTCGAGAGATGAGCTACCCTCAAGGTAGTCAAACAGGTTCTGAACAGGCACCCGAGTCCCGGTGAAGCAGAGCGAGCCACTCATAATCTCTGGGTTCCGACTAACAAGCGATTTATCCATAGCTACCTCCGATCAGCAGAGTTTACTCTTCTCTTCGCGCGTTTACATTTGGGGCAAAACATCTGCGTTGAAGGGCGTGCGGTGTTATGCGCGTCCCTTCGAACGTGCGGTTAGCCCACGCTCTTTGACGAGCTTAATTTCGACTCGATGGCCCATAGCGCGAGCATACCGCTGTAAGGTCACAATTGAGGGCGAGTGCTTCGGGGTGCCGGATTCTAGCCGAGCGATGGCCGACTGCGTCGTGCCCACGCGCGCCGCCAACTCCGCTTGCGTAAGCCCGGAGGCAGCCCGTGCCTTGAGCACTTCGTCGATAAATGCAAACTCCTCGGCAAGTTCGTCGTAAGCCTTCTTCACCTCCGGGCGCCGCAGCGCTCGGGCCTTGAACTGTTTTAAAGTGCTAGTCATCTCTGATTTCCCTCATTCGATTACACGCAATCTGGAGTTCCCTTTTCGGAGTCTTTTCGCTCTTCTTCACGAACTGGTGAAGAATCACAATCTGTCGCCCAATCACCGTGCAAAAGAAAACGCGCGCAATTCCTTCGGCAGCTTTAAGTCTCAGCTCGAACAACCCTTCACCCATTGGGCGTGTGTGAGGCATTCCGAGGTTGGGCCCATAGGTCTCCATGCGTTCGGCATATCGCACAAAGCGGGCAACGAAACCGACCGGCAGCGCGTTAACCTCAGCCTC
>JBKJMN010000306.1:0-4070 GCA_046596405.1 Burkholderiales bacterium | reverse complement strand
TTATTGAGTATTACGTAATAGATGACAATGGCGCCGCTCGTCAAAACTTTCCCTCACCCTCGGTCCCTCTCCCGGAGGGCGAGGGAAGAAAAGCCCTTCTCCCTCCGGGAGAAGGGTGGGGATGAGGGAAAGTTTTTGTCATCAATAATGTAATGCTCAATAAGTGCGCACGAATTAACCCGGGCAAGCCCTAGCGTGTGCCGTAGTTGCTTTCCTACGCAACAATTAGAGGCGCGCCGATACCGCCAAATCCAGCCGACGTCATAGTGTCGGCTTTCATGTGGGGAGTGAATAATGGATGCAATCTCGATTCTTACCGACCAGCACCGCAAGCTCGAAAGCCAGTTGAAGAATGCGCTGGGCGCCAGGCAGCCGGACGCGCGAGCGGCGGCGATCGCGCTAGTCGGCGACGATCTGACCAAGCACGTGGCCTCGGAAGAAACGGTTTTTTACCCTGCCGTGAAGGCGAAACGCACGCAAGACATCCTGCTGGAGTCGCTCGAGGAACACCTGTCGTTGAAGCGTCTGCTCGCGGATCTTTTGACGCTCGACCCCGGCGCCGAAACCTGGGAGCCAAAATTAAAGGTGCTCAAAGAGCAGGCCGAACATCATCACAAAGAGGAAGAAGAAAAGTTATTTCCTCAAGTGCGTAAAATGTTCGAGGCTGCGGAGCTCACCGAGCTGGGCCAGAAAATTCTCGCGTGCCAGCAAGCGCTGCAAAACGAAGGCACGCCGCGCGAAGCCGTAATCGAGCAGACCGCTAGCGCGGCGGCGTTGCAATAGATAGATGAACGAGCGGGTCGTAGCGGGACGCTACGACCCGCTCGCCGCGTGCACGCTACTGGCGCAGCCCTAACCGATCGGCGAGTTGCTCGTAGAGCTGATACTGATCGCGCACGAACTTGTCGGTCGCGCCCGGGCTGCGCACCGCCGCAATACCGCCGAGAGTTTCGACGCCGGCCAGCCACGCAGGATCGTGCGCAAGCCGGGAAAACACGTCAGTCCAGCGTTCGATCACCTCGCGCGGGAGTTGCGGCGGGCCGGCCAGCGCAGACCATGCGGCGAGCCTCTCCATCTCCGGCCAGCCGAGGCTCCTGGCAGTCGGCACGGCGGGTAGATCCTTCACCGGCTCGCGCGTCGTCGTCATGAGCGGCCGCAGCGTACCGGATCGGAAATGCGGCAGCAATACGCCGAGATTGCTGCAGGCGAATTGCGTTTGCCCGCCCAGCAGCGAGACCGTCATGTCGCCCGACCCCTTATACGGAACGGAGAGCGCGGCATCTTTCGGCAGGCCGGCCAGGCTGAAAAGATACTGCGGCCCGAAGTTCTGCAGCGTCCCCTCGCCGACCGTCGCGAAATTCAGCTTGCCCGGGCGTTTGCGAATCTCGGCGATGAGCTCTTTCATCGACGCATAAGGCGCGTCGCTCTTGGCCGCGCAGACGTAGGGATTTATTTCCAGCAGCGACAGAAAAGTAAAGTCGTTCGCGCCGTACTGCGTCTTGCGGTCGGTCGCCGGCAGTATCACCTGTGACGCGATGCGCGACAGCAGCAGGCGGTAGCCGTCCGGCGCCGCATTGCGCACGGCCAGCGTGCCGATTGCGCCGGAGGCGCCCGGCTGGTTCATCACCACCAGCGTTTGACCGTTGAGATAGCGCGGCGCGTTTTGCGCCAGATTGCGCGCGGCGAGATCGGCGTCGCTGCCCGGGGTATACGGCACCACGAGCAGGATAGGACGCGACGGATATTGCGCCTGCGCCGCGAGCGACGCGGCGAAAAAGGCGAAACAACCGGCAAGCAGTAAGCTGGCCCGCACGAGCCCGGCGCTCAGGTTTTCGCGTACCAGGATTTTACGCCGGCATGGTCGCGCACGGCGTCGTGCACGCGCATCAATTTGGGAAAGGCCGCAAAAACCGTCGCCGGAATGTGATCGACTTTGCCGCCGATGAACCAGCGCACTGCCATGTGCAGTTTCAGGTCCACGACGTGCAGTTTCGCGCCGCCGAAGAACGGCGCGCCCGGGATATTCTTTTCCGCCGCCTGCGCCCAGTCGGGCAGATAGCCTGCCACGAGCGCTTCGCGCGCGGCCTTTTTCTCTGCGGGGTCTTTCATGCGCAACGACGGGCCGACGTTGGCGCGCAGATCTTCGACGTGCTGCATCATGGCCTCGTGGCGCGCCGCCTCAAAGGCGTCAGCCGGATGCAGCCCATGCTGGCGGCCGATCAACACGAGTATCGCGTTGGTCTGCGCGAGCGGGGGCTGTCCCGATGTCTCGAACACGGGCAATGCGCCGTACGGCGTCTGCATTTTCATCGCGGGCCAATCGGCGGCCTTGATGCGCACATCGTCGAAATCGACGCCCGCCACGTGCAGGGCGAGCCGGCATTCCTCGCCGCGGCTGACGGGCGCATCGAAATAAATGAGTCTGGGCTTGGCCATGTCAGACGATCGCCCCCTGCTGCTTCAGCGCCGCGATCTCATCCGCGCTATAGCCGGCCGACTTCAGCACTTCGTTCGTGTGCTCGCCCATGCGGGCGGGCGGGCGCTCGAGCGAGGGGCCGTCGTGCGCGAACTTGAACGCCGCGACCGGCACCGTTACGCCCTTGCCGACACCGGGGATATTTTCGTGCCGGTGCAAGAGGCCGCGATGCTGCAACTGCGGATCGGCGAGCGTCTCGCCAAGTTCGCGCACGCGCATCGCCGGGATGTGGCGCTCCTCGAGATAGTTCTCCCACTCGTCGGCGGTTTTCTCTTTCATCTTCTTCGCGATCATGCCGAACTTTTCGTCGTAACGGCCATACCGCTCGTCGAGGCTGGTGCGCTCTGCCTCGGAAGCCTCGCCGATCGCGTTGTAAAAGCGCTTGTGCTGGCGCGGGTTGGATGCCGCGAGCTGGATCAGCCCATCCTTGGCTTCAAACATCGACGTTTCCGCGAAGCGCATTTTGTTGCCGGCGCGCTTCGGGTTGTGACCGGAATGCAGATGATCGGTGATATGCGTGGCCTGCATGATCAGCGCGACGTCCATCATCGCCATGTCGATGTACTGGCCCTTGCCGGTACGCAGCGTTTGATACAGCGCCGAGGCGATCGCGAACGCGCCCGTGGTGCCCGTCGCGTAATCAATCACCGGCGCGCCGGTCTTGATCGGCCCGCTGTCGGGGGTACCGGTCGACGCGGTGAAGCCCGACGTCGCCTGGATTGCCATGTCGTAGGCGGTCTGCTTGCCGCGCGGGCCGTCCTGGCCGAACGCGGTCATCGACGCATAGACGAGTTTCGGTTTGAGCTTCGACAATTCGTCGTAGCCGAGGCCGAGCGCCTTGAACGCTCCGGGCCGGTAGTTTTCGACCAGCACGTCGGCCCAATCGCGGACCAGGCGCTTTAACGCTTCGCGCCCGCCCTCGGTCTTCAGATTGAGCGCGATCGAGCGCTTGTTCGAGCCTTGCGTAAGAAAGCCCGTGCCCATGCGCGCTTTGTTAAGCGCCATGTCCGCACCCGATTCGCGGCTCTGGTCCGGCTCGTTGGGGTCTTCCACCTTGATCACATCGGCGCCGAGGCACGCCAATTGATAGGCGGCGAAAGGCCCCGCGAGCACGTGCGTGCAGTCCAGTATCTTGATGCCTTCGAAAGGTCGCATATCGCTTCTTGTCTCCGTAATAAACCTCGGTTTAAGTCTCCACCCGTTCGCCCTGATGTATAGAAGGGTGAATCAGCCGACGTACTTGGCCAGGAATTCAAGCGTGCGCTGGCGCGCGAGCTGCGACGCTTCGGCATTGTACGACCCGCGCTGATCGCAGTTGAAACCGTGGCCGGCCGGATAGAAGTAATGCGTCTGGTCTTTGTGCGCGGCGGCGACTTCCTGCGCTTTCTCGAGCGGAATCGAATGGTCAGTCTCACCCCACTGGAACATGACGGGGCATTTCGGCTTTTCGGCGATCAATCCCGGCACGCCGCCGCCGTAGTAGGGAATCGCGCAGGCGAGACCGCTCAGGTTGCACGCGGACTTGAATGCGACAGTGCCGCCCCAGCAATAGCCGACGATGCCGATCTTGCCGGCGGATTCGACGTTTTTCATC
>JBKJMN010000103.1:0-12569 GCA_046596405.1 Burkholderiales bacterium | reverse complement strand
ACCGTCAGGCCCGGCTGCGGATCGAGCGTAGCGCCCCATAATTTCTCGAAGCGCGCGCGCGCGTCAGCGTCGTTTACGCGCTGGTAATCCGGGTAGAACATCGGTATCAGGCCCGAGTCCGACGCGCCCTGCACGTTGTTCTACCCGGATTACCAGCGCGTAAACGACGACGACGCGCGCGCGCGCTTCGAGAAATTATGGGGCGCTACGCTCGATCCGCAGCCGGGCCTGACGGTAGTCGAAATTATGGACGCTGTGCACCAGGGCGAGATCCGCGGCATGTACATCATGGGCGAGAACCCGGCGATGTCGGATCCCGACGCGCATCACGCGCGCGAGGCGCTCGCCAAACTCGAATGCCTGGTCGTGCAGGAAATCTTTCTGACCGAAACCTGCTATCACGCGGACGTGATATTGCCGGCGACCGCGTGGCCCGAGAAAACGGGAACGGTGACCAATACCGATCGCATGGTGCAGATGGGGCGTCCGGCGTTGACGCCACCGGGCGAGGCCAAAGAAGACCTGTGGATCATCCAGGAAATCGCGCGCCGCCTCGGGCTCGACTGGAATTACGCCGGCGCGCGCGACGTGTTCAACGAGATGCGCCAGGCGATGAACAGCATTGCCGGTATTACGTGGGAGCGGCTCGAGGCGGAATCCGCGGTCACTTATCCGTGCGAAAAAGAAGGCGACCCCGGCTCGCCGGTCGTGTTCATCGACACATTTCCGACCGCGACCGGGCGCGCCAAGCTCGTGCCGGCGGACATTATTCCGGCCGCCGAGCAACCCGACCGCGAGTTCCCGTTCGTGCTGATTACCGGCCGCCAGCTCGAGCATTGGCACACGGGTGCGCTCACGCGGCGCGCAACGGTGCTCGACGCGATCGAGCCGGTGCCCGTCGCTTCGCTGCATCCGCTCGATCTCGACGCCCTGGGTGCGAAGCCCGGCGACGTGGTCACGGTCGAATCGCGGCGCGGCATCATCTCGCTTTACGCGCGCGCCGACGATGGCACGCCGCGCGGGGCGGTGTTCGTGCCGTTTTGCTTTTACGAGGCGGCGGCGAACCTGCTCACCAATCCGGCGCTCGACCCGTTCGGCAAAATTCCCGAGTTCAAATATTGCGCGGTCAAGCTCATGCGCGGCGGCGAGTTGACGCCGCGCTCGAGCTACGGCGGCGGCCAGGATATCAAAGCGCTGACTGAGGCCTAGTACGATGGACCCATTCAGCGCAGCAATAACCGGCCAGGAGCACTGGGCGCATAAGGGCGAAATAAAACTATTTCTGTGGGAAAAGCGTTCGCCGGTTAAGCCTAATCTCGGCACGCTCGTCTTCGTGCACGGCTCGTCGATGGCATCCACGCCCGGTTTCGATTTCCAGATGCCGGGCAAGCCCGACGCGTCGATGATGGACTGGTTCGCGCGCCGCGGGTTCGACACGTGGTGCATCGACATGGAAGGCTACGGGCGCTCTTCCAAGCACCGCGACATCAATTGCGACGTCGCCAACGGCGCCGACGATGTCGAGGCGGCGGTCGATTACATCGTCAAAACGCGCGGCACGCAGAAGTTCCATTTCTACGGCAGTTCGTCCGGCGCGTTGCGCGCGGCACTGTATGCGCAGCGCCATCCGGAGCGCGTCGAGCGGCTCGTGCTGAGCGCCATGGTGTGGACCGGCAAGGGCAGTCCGACGCTCGCCGAGCGCACTAAAAAGCTGCCTGAGTACCTGGCGAACAACCGCCGCAAGATCGACCGCGCGTTCGTGCAGACCATGTTCACGCGCGATCACGACGGCGGCGCCGACCAGGCGGTGATCGATGCTTATGCCGGTCAGATCCTGGCGCTCGACGATTCGGTGCCGACCGGAACTTACGTCGATATGTGCTCCAAACTGCCGCTCGTCGATCCGCTGAAGATCACAGCCGCGACGCTGATCATGCGCGGCCAGTACGACGGCATCGCTTCCATGGAAGACCTGCTCGAGTTCTTCAGGCTGCTGCCGAATCCGGACAAGCAGTTTGCAGTGATGCCGGGAATCGCGCACAACAGCACCAAAGCGGTTAATTACGCTATCGCGTATCACCTACTGCTTGCGTTCCTGACCCAGCCCGCGCCGATTTACCGCGGCTGACGCGGCGGCGCCCGCGCAACCGTGGTCTCGCCTTTTACCCGGGCCGTCATCGCGGTGCTCGCGCTCCCGGGTGCCGCGATTGCGTTCGCGCAAAGCTACCCGCTGCGGCCGCTGCGCCTCGTCGTGCCATACGCAGCCGGCGGTTCGACCGATGTGCTTGCGCGCATGGTCGGTCAAAAACTGACGGCAGCGCTCGGACAGCCGGTGGTGATCGACAACCGGACGGGCGCCGGCACCCTGATCGCGACGGAAATCGTCGCGCACGCCGCCGCCGACGGCTACACGCTGCTGATGGCCACGCCGCCGCTGACGATAGCGCCGGCCCTGTATGCCAGACTGCCGTTCGACGTCGAGCGCGATTTCGCGCCGGTCACCAACATCGCCGCCACCAGCAACGTGCTCGTCGTGCATCCGGCGGTGCCGGCGCAAACCGTCAGGGAACTCGTGGCGCTGGCGAAAGCGCATCCGGGCATCTATACGTTTGGCTCGAGCGGCGTCGGCGGCGCGAGCCACCTCGCGGTCGAGCTCTTTCGCAGCATGGCAGGCATCGAGCTCGTGCACGTTCCGTACAAGGGCGGTTCGCTGGCAGTGACGGATTTGCTCGGTGGCCGCCTGACTTTGATGTTTGCCAATCTCACGACGGTGCAAGGCCATATCAAGACGGGCCGCGTGCGTGCGCTCGCGATCGGCACCGCGCAGCGCTCGCTGGTCGTGCCCGAACTACCGACCGTCGCGGCGGCCGGGGTGCCCGGCTATGAAGCCAACAACTGGAACGGCATGGTGGTCCCGGCAGGCACGCCGCGCACGGTGATCGACCGGCTGCGGCACGAAATCAAAACGGCGGTCGACGCCCCCGACCTGCGGGAGAAGCTGCTGCAGAACGCATTTGAGCCAATTGCCGACACGCCGGCGGAATTTGCACGCTATCTGGGAGCCGAGCGCGTAAAGTGGGGCAAGGTCGTGAGGGACGCGCACGTAAAACCGGAATGAGCGCGGCAAAAAATTGACTGCGGTCAAGGCCGAAGCTCAAGGCGCAGCCTATATTCCCCAGTCCGCGCCTGGCCGGATCGAAGAGCGGCATTTTTAATAAAACGAATTTCTGGCCTCATAAATTCCGTTAAAGGTGGAGCACCATGGCACTGTCAGACATCGAAATCGCACAAGCCGCGAAAATGCAGCGCATCACCAAGGTCGCCGAGAAGCTCGGCATTCCTGAGGACCAGCTCGTACCGTATGGCCATTACAAGGCGAAGGTGTCGCTCGAATACGTCGATAGCCTGGCCCACAAAAAAGACGGCAAGCTGATTCTGGTGACCGCGATCAGCCCGACCCCGGCCGGCGAGGGCAAGACCACCACCACCGTGGGGTTGGGCGACGCGCTGAACAAAATCGGGAAAAAAGCGCTGATCTGCCTGCGCGAGCCGTCGCTCGGGCCGGTGTTCGGCGTCAAGGGCGGCGCGGCGGGCGGCGGGTACGCGCAGATCGTGCCGATGGAAGACATCAACCTGCACTTTACCGGTGACTTCAACGCGATCGCGCTGGCCAATAATCTGCTCGCCGCCGCGATGGACAACCACATTCATCACGGCAATGCGCTCGGCATCGACGTGCGGCGCATCGCCTGGCGGCGCGTGATGGACATGAACGACCGCGCGCTGCGCGACATCACGGTCGGCTTGGGCGGGCCCGGCAACGGTTACCCGCGTCAGGACGGGTTCGACATCGTCGTCGCATCCGAAGTCATGGCGATCTTCTGCCTTTCCAACTCGCTCAAGGATCTGAAGAACCGGCTCGGCAACATCGTCGTCGCCTACACGCGCGATCTGAAACCGGTGCACGCGCGTGATCTCAACGTGCATGGCGCGATGACGGTGCTGCTCAAAGACGCGCTGCAACCGAACCTCGTGCAGACGCTCGAAAATAACCCGGCGTTCGTGCACGGCGGGCCGTTCGCCAACATCGCGCACGGCTGCAATTCGGTGATCGCGACCAAGACCGCGCTGAAGCTCGCGGACTACGTGGTTACCGAAGCCGGTTTCGGCGCCGACCTCGGGGCCGAGAAATTCATCGACATCAAATGCCGCAAATCGGGTCTGCGGCCGTCCGCAGTCGTGCTGGTCGCGACGGTGCGCGCGCTCAAGTACCACGGCGGCGCCGACCTCAAGGAATTGAACAAGGAGAACCTGCCGGCGCTTGAAAAAGGCATCGCGAACCTGGAACGCCACGTGCATAACGTGACGGTGAATTATGGCCTGCCCTGCGTGGTGTCGATTAACCACTTCACGTTCGACACCGAGGCCGAAGTCGATCTGCTCAAGAAAAAAGTCGCAGCGCTGGGCGCGACGGTGCTGGTCGCGCGGCACTGGGCCGAAGGCGGCGCGGGCGCCGCGGATGTCGCGCGCAAGGTCGTCGAATTGATAGAGACCAAGCCCACGCCGATGAAATACGTGTATGAGGACGAGGATACGCTGTGGGAGAAGGTCAACAAGATCGCAACTAAAATCTACGGCGCGAAGGAAGTCACCGCCGATGCGAAGATTCGCGGCCAGATCCAGAAATTGCAGGAAGACGGCTATGGCCACTACCCGGTGTGCGTCGCCAAGACCCAATCGTCTTTTTCCACCGACGCCAAAGTGCGCGGCGCACCGTCCGGCCACATCATCAACGTGCGCGAGGTTAGATTGGCGGCCGGCGCGGAGTTCGTCGTCATGGTGTGCGGCGACATCATGACGATGCCGGGCCTGCCCAAAGTGCCGTCGGCCGAGAAAATCGATCTGACCGATGATGGCAAGGTCGTGGGCTTGTTCTGATCGCGGCAGGGTTTGCGGGCGCTTGGCGGGGTGATAATTCTGCCGCCAAGCGCCGCGCCGGTGACGCCGCGGCGTGCTGCGTGTATAGTTTCGCCCCACGCACAAAATGCCGCGCGGCCGACACTTACAAGACCAGCGTTTTGAGGAGCTACACGTATGATCGAATATCTTTCTAACCCGGTGTTCTGGATCGGGCTTGGCCAGATCATTGTCGTTAACATCGTGCTGTCGGGCGATAACGCAGTGGTGATCGCACTGGCGGCGCGGTCGCTGCCCCCGAACCAGCAGAAGCAGGCGATCATCTGGGGTTCGGTTGCCGCGATCGTCATGCGCGTTATCCTGACGATCGTCGCCGTCGAGATGCTCAAGCTGCCGTACCTGAAACTCGTCGGGGCGTTGCTGCTGTTCTATATTGCGGTGCAGTTGCTGGTGCCCGAGGAGAGCGGCGACGACGGCATCAAAAGCAGCGGCAACCTGTGGGCGGCGATCCGCACCATTCTGATCGCCGATCTCGTTATGAGCCTCGACAACGTCATCGGGGTCGCGGCCGCCGCCAAGGGCGACAACATATTGCTGATGCTCGGCTTGGCGATCAGCATCCCGCTGATCATTTTCGGCAGCACCATCATCCTCAAGCTGATGGATCGCTATCCGATGATCATCACCGGCGGCGCGGCATTGCTGGGCTGGGTGGCGGGCGAGATGCTCATTACCGATCCCATTCTGGTGGACTGGATTGCCGCTCATATGCCGTGGATGCACATCCATCTGCCGGTGGTCGGCGATATCAGCTGGGCGCAGATCCTCGGCGCGGCGCTGGTTATTCTGGCGGGCAAGATCATGCATGCGCGCGCGGCGCGCGTGCATTCCGCGGATCTCGCTGCCGATGAGCAACAAACCAAGTCGGGATAGGCTGGTTAAAAATTAGGGAGTTCGCGATGCTGAAAGTACTGGTACCGGTTGATGGCTCGGAAAACTGCTTGCGCGCGGTCCAGTACCTGATCGCGCAGGTGGCGCTTTACAAGGAGTGCCCTGAAATCCATCTGCTCAACGTGCAGCGCCCGTTTCCCGGCACCGTGCGCGGCGTGCGCGAAGAGGCCGAGAAGTTTCACCACGATGAAGGTATCAAGGCGCTCGCCGGCGCGCGCGGAGTGCTCGATGCCGCCGGCATTAAATACGCGTACCACATCAATGTCGGCGAAGCCGCTGAGTCGATCGCCAACTTCGTCAAGGACAAGCAACTCGATCAGGTCGTCATGTGCGCGCGCGGCATGGGCGCGGTGGCCACCCTGCTGCTGGGATCGGTCACGGCCAAGGTCATGCACCTTGTTAATGTGCCGTTCGTGCTGGTGAAGTGAGGGCAAATATTCCGCCGCCAATTCGCATTTATTGATTGCGGTCAAGTCAATTGGCCCGCTATTTGGCTACGATCGCAAGTGTCGCAGAACGCATAAGTGAAAAATAAGCGGGCGGACGAGGGTGGCCTTAAGGCTTACTTACCGGAGGAAGCGTGAATAAAACATTGATTTCGCGATGCGCGGTTAATTCGTTGCTGGCAATCACCGTAACGGCAGTCATGGCGCCGGCGTTCGGTGCCGGGTGGGAACCATCGAAGCCGGTCGAGTTCGTCGTGCCCGCCGGCACGGGCGGCGGTGCCGACCAGATGGCGCGCTTGCTGCAGGGCGTGATATCAAAAAACAACCTGATGAAGCAGCCCTTGATCGTCGTTAACAAGGCGGGCGGCGCAGGCGCCGAGGGCTTTCTTGCGGTGAAGGAAGCGAAAGGCGACCCGCACAAGATCATCATCACGCTCTCGAATCTCTTCACCACGCCGCTCGCGACCGGCGTACCGTTCAACTGGAAAGATATGACGCCGGTGGCGATGCTCGCGCTCGACCAGTTCGTGCTGTGGGTCAACGCAGAGACGCCGTACAAGACCGCGAAAGAGTATCTCGACGCGGTCAAGGCCGGCGGGCCGAATAAATTCAAAATGGGTGGCACCGGCTCCAAGCAGGAAGACCAGATCATTACGGTCGCGATCGAGAAAGCCACGGGCGTCAAGTTCACCTACATCCCTTTTAAAGGCGGCGGCGACGTTGCCGTGCAACTGGTGGGCAAGCACATCGATTCGAGCGTTAACAACCCGATCGAGGCGGTGGCGCAATGGCGCGCCGGCAAGCTGCGGCCGCTGTGCGTGATGGACGACGAGCGCATGCCGTACAAGACCAAGGTCACCGACACCCTGTCGTGGAACGACATTCCGAGCTGCAAGCAGGCCGGGGTCGACGTCGACTACCTGATGCTGCGCGGCATTTTCATGCCGGGGGGCGCCACCAAGGAGCAGGTCGATTATTACGTCAATCTCTTCAAGCGCGTGCGCGAGACGGCGGATTGGAAAAAATTCATGGAAGACGGCGCGTTCAACACCACGTTCATGAGCGGCCCCGAATACGCGAAGTGGGTCGAGAAAACCGAGACTATCCACCGCGACCTGATGCGCGAAGCGGGCTTTCTAGCCAAGCCGTAATTTCATTTTTTTTGGCGGCAGTAGTTGCGCGCAGCCGCCGCGGAGGCGGCTCATTCGCGCCGCACTAAGACGGGATCATGGAGCACGATAAAGAGTCCACTACCGGGGAGGGCGCGGGAATTTCGGTGCGCGCGGCCGAATTAACGGTCGCGGTGCTGCTGTTCGTGGGCGGCGCTATCGTGGTTTACGACAGCTACCGGCTCGGTTCCAAATGGGGTAGCGACGGCCCCCAATCCGGTTACTTCCCGTTTTATATCGGGCTTTTGATCTGCGTCGCGAGCGCGGTCAACTTCGTGCAGGCGTTGCGCGCCAAGCCGGCCGACGCTGTCTTCGTGACATGGGGCCCGCTGAAGCTGGTGCTGACCGTCCTGATACCGGCGGCTGTCTATGTGCTGGGCGTCAAGTACCTGGGCATTTATCTCGCCTCGGCTATTTACATTGCACTGTTCATGCGGTGGCTGGGCAAGTACTCGTGGTTGCGCAGCATCGCCGTAGGTGTTGCCGTTAACGTCAGCTTCTTCGTGATGTTCGAGGTCTGGTTCAAGGTGCCGCTCTACAAAGGCGACCTCGATCCGTTGCGGTTCCTGGGCTACTGACCATGCAATCGACTTGGCGCAGGCCGTTGCACGCGGGGGTGGCGTGGTAGAACTCAGCGCGCTCTTCCACGGTTTCGCGGTCGTGCTCACGCCGTTCAATCTGCTGCTGATGATGATCGGCATCGTGCTTGGCGTGATCATCGGCGTGCTGCCGGGGCTGGGCGGCGCCAACGGTGTCGCGATTCTGCTGCCGCTCACGTTCACGATGCCGCCGACTTCGGCGATTATCATGCTGTCCTGCATTTACTGGGGCGCCCTGTTCGGCGGCGCCATCACGTCGATACTGTTCAACATCCCCGGCGAGCCGTGGTCGGTCGCAACCACGTTCGATGGCTATCCGATGGCGCAGCAGGGGCGCGCGGGCGAAGCGCTGACCGCCGCATTTACGTCGTCATTCATCGGCGCGCTGGTTGCGGTGATCATGATCACGTTTCTCGCGCCGCTCGTCGCGCAGTTCGCTCTGCAATTCGGTCCGCCGGAATTTTTCTCCGTCTATTTGCTCACGTTCTGCAGCTTCATCGGCATGGGCAAGGGCTCGCCTTTCAAGACGCTCGCCGCGATGACCATGGGGTTTGCACTGGCCGCCGTCGGCATGGATACCGTGACGGGCCAGTTGAGGCTTATCTTCGGCTTTACCGATCTCATGCGCGGCTTCGATTTTCTGATTGCCGTCATCGGTCTCTTCGGCATCGGGGAAATCCTGCTGTCGATGGAGGAGGGCCTGTCGTTCACCGGCAAAAGCGCCAAGATTGATCCCAAGGTGGTGCTCGAAACGTGGAAAAAACTGCCGCGTTACTGGCTGACCTCGCTCCGCAGTTGCCTGATCGGCTGCTGGATGGGCATAACGCCGGGCGGTGCGACACCGGCGTCGTTCATGAGCTACGGTGTCGCCAAGCGCATGTCTAAAGACGGCGAGAAGTTCGGCACCGGGCAGATCGAAGGCGTGATTGCGCCCGAGACCGCCGCGCATGCCGCGGGCACCAGCGCGCTGCTGCCGATGCTGGCTCTGGGCATCCCGGGTTCGCCGACCGCCGCCGTGCTGCTGGGCGGCCTCCTGATCTGGGGCCTGCAGCCGGGGCCGCTGCTGTTCGTCGAGCAGAAGGATTTCGTGTGGGGATTGATCGCGAGCATGTACCTGGGCAACCTGGCGGGCCTGATCATCGTGCTCACCTGCGTGCCGCTGTTCGCCGCGATTCTGCGTATTCCGTTTTCGATCATCGCGCCGGTGATTATCGTGATCTGCGCGATCGGCGCCTATACCGTGCACAACGCGATGCTCGACATCTGGTTCATGCTGCTGTTCGGCGTGATCGGTTATATGTTTAAAAAGCTCGACTACCCGCTGGCGCCGCTGGTGCTGGCACTCGTGCTCGGCGATCGCGCGGAAGATTCGTTCCGCCAGTCGATGTTGATTTCGCAGGGTGAGGTCGGGGTATTCTTCTCGAACTGGCTGGTCGGCGGCATTACCGCGCTCTCGCTCGTGATGTTGTTCTGGCCGCTGTTATCGACGTTGCGCGCTCGCGTCCGCCGGGTCTAGCCGGCTGACACGGAACGGCGGCGGGCCCGCGCGCAACCGCCGGCTTTGAAACGTCCTGACGGGGGATGGTGATGGCACTCAGTCCACCCAAGGTCGCGCACGGATGCGGCCAGCGCTGGCTGCAACTCGCGCTCGGCATCGTCTGCATGATCATGGTGGCCAATCTGCAATACGGCTGGTCGCTTTTCGTGGCGCCGCTCGATGCGAAATTCCAATGGGGGCGCGCCGGCATTCAGTTCGCGTTTACGATTTTCGTTTTCGCGACCACGTGGACGATGCCGTTCTCAGGCTATCTCGCGGACCGCTACCACGCGCGGCCGGTGGCGCTGGCAGGCGGCGCACTGATGGCGCTGTCCTGGAGCATGAATGCGTATGCCGCGTCGCTGGGCATGCTGTATGCGAGCGCGGCCATCGGCGGCATCGGCGCCGGCGCGGTCTACGGCGCCTGCATCGGCCATGCGCTCAAATGGTTTCCCGATCAGCGCGGCCTGGCCGTCGGCTTGACCGCCGCGGGATTCGGCACCGTGTCGGCGGCGACTGTGCTGCCGATCCACGCGGCGATACAAGCGCACGGTTACGCAAGCGCATTCCTGTATTTTGGTCTCGGCCAGGGTGCCCTCGTACTGCTCGCCGCCGCCTTTCTTGCGGCACCGGCGAGCCCCGACGCCCGGATCGACGGCTGCGCAGCGCGCAACTACGGCCCGCTCGAAGTGGTGCGCGCGCCCGCATTCTGGCTCATGTACTTCATATTCTGGCTGGTGGCTACCGCCGGCTTGATGGCGATTGCGCAGTTGGCGCCGATCGCCAAAGAATTCCGGATCGCCACGCTACCGGCAACGATACTCGACCTCACGCTGCCCGCGCTGAGCTTCGCGCTCGCGATTGATCGCGTCTTCAGCGGCCTCACGCGGCCGTTCTTCGGCTGGGTCTCCGACTGCCTGGGACGCGAGCGGACCATGGCCATCGCGTTCAGTCTCGAGGCCATAGCGATCGTCGCACTCGCGCAATTCGGGCATGACCCGTTGTGGTTCGTGCTGCTGACCGGCTTGATTTTCTTCGGCTGGGGCGAGATCTACAGCCTGTTTCCGGCCACGTGCGCTGACACCTTTGGCGCGCGGTACGCGGCCACCCATGCCGGCCTTTTGTTCACGGCCAAAGGCATGGCGGCACTGGTGGTGATCTGTTTCAGCGCGGTATTGCTGCCAGCAACAGGGTGGCAGACCGCGTTTTATTGCGCGGCCGGCATGAACGCGCTGGCGGCGGCGTTGGCGATGCTCGTCTTGAAACCGCTGCGCGCCCGCCAATTTACCAGCGATCGTACACGTGCTGCAGGGGCTCAACGATGGTCGGGGTAGTGAGCTGCTCGCGCCTGACGAGTTCGACTTCTGCGGCGAGCAGGCCATAGGTGACTGCCAGCACGGCCAGGATGCCGAGCACGCGGTGGGCGATGTAAACGAGTGCATGGCCGAGCGCGGCAGCCTTGCGGGCCGGAATGGGATCGGGCAATACATAGCTGCCGGTGCGTTCCATAGGTCCCCCGTTTATCGCTGCGGTTGGCATCGATTGCACGCGGCCAGTCGCGTGCAAGCATTCTGGCTGCATGCGGCGCGCAGCAACATATGCTGGAGGTCCTAGGTCTTTAGTTACGGATAACGTGCGCCAAAGCGCGCCGACGCTGGCCGGGAGAGGGCGCCGCCGCAACTCCCGCGCGATTGTGATGCGCCGCGGTGGCGCGGGACGGCCTACGTTCGGTCTATGACGTACGTCTTAACGGGACAGCGGCGTTAGATTTTGCCGCGTTTTTTGAGCCGTGAAAGTGTCTCCGGCGACAAGTTGAGGTAGGCGGCGAGCTCTTTCTTCGGCAGGCGTTCCACCAGCGCGGCGTGCTTGCGCAGGAAGCGCGCGACGCGGCCCGGCGCGTCCAGAAGATGCAGCGTGATGGTATGCGCCATGACTTCGCTCATCAATTTCATCACTTCAAATTCAAAACCGCTTTTTATGCCCGCGTGCCGCTCCATGAACGCTATCCAGTCCTGCATCGACAGCCGCGCGATGCGCACGCGCGTCACGGCGCGGATCGAATACGGGATGGGCGTCTTCAACCGCCACGCTGCATAGCTGGTGTCGATTTCGGTTTCCGCCGCAAAGCGCAGGATCATTTCCTTGCCGGCCGGCGTCGATACGACGCGCTTTAAGATGCCGTCGAGGATGAAATATTGCTGCATCGATGAGTCGCCCTGGTTTTCGAGCAACGCGCCCTTGGCGTAATCGGTGATGTCGAGCAGTGTTTCCAACTCAGCCCACTGCTCGCGCGTGAGCGCGTGCAGCACCAGGTTCTGGCGCAATTGCAGGCGCACGATGGTGGCTTCGGGATGGCGGGCAAGGGCGGTCATAGGACGCAAGCGCGACGGTGGCCTGTGAGCCGCAGCATGATTGCCGGCAAGCACGGAAGTATACCAAAACGGCGAAAATTGACCGTGGTCAAGGCTGCCGCGTGAACGACTGCATATATTTGAAACCCCTCAAAAAAACCATAATTTTACGCCTGCAGCAGCAGCCATCCACCAAGGAGATTTCGATGGACA
The DNA here is from genome assembly GCA_046596405.1 of Burkholderiales bacterium. Classification (GTDB taxonomy): domain Bacteria; phylum Pseudomonadota; class Gammaproteobacteria; order Burkholderiales; family SG8-41; genus PALSA-1004. Next base: position 386 of record JBKJMN010000103.1, on the reverse strand, counting down.
CGGTCACCGACAGCAAAGACAAACGCGTTGCCACCGAGCCAGCGATGACCGACGGCTTCAACCTGATCATCGATGCCCTGAAATTAAACGGCATCGACACGATCTTCGGTCTGCCCGGGATCCCGATCACCGACTTCACACGCAAGGCCCAGGCCGCGGGCCTGCGGGTGCTTTCATTCCGTCACGAGCAGAACGCCGGCTACGCCGCGTCCATTGCGGGCTTCCTGACGCAGAAGCCGGGCATCTGCCTCACGGTTTCGGCGCCGGGATTCCTGAACGGCCTCAACGCCTTGGCCCATGCCACCGTCAACTGCTTTCCGATGATCCTGATCAGCGGCTCGAGCGAACGCGAGATCGTCGACCTGCAGCAGGGCGACTATGAAGAG
>JBKJMN010000064.1:0-3250 GCA_046596405.1 Burkholderiales bacterium | reverse complement strand
CTACGAGACGTCCGTCGCGAAGGTGGCGTGCAACACCGCGGGCTTTGACGTGGCGCACGAGGCGATCCAGATCATGGGCGCCGCGGGCTACAGCAAATCCTCGCTGGTCGAGTATTGCATGCGGCGCTGCCGCGGCTGGATGATCGCCGGCGGCTCGGTCGAGATCCTGAAGAACCGTATCGCCGAAAGCATATTCGAGCGCTCGTTCTCGCAGCGTCCGCCAAAAAATGAAAAGCGTGAGGGGTGAGGCGTGAGGGGTGAGGCGGAAAAAACACAACGCGCGCTGGCGCAGGCTCTATTCGAGCCGAAAGTCGTTGCACTAATTGGCGCGTCCGGTGACCCGAAAAAAAATACCTCGCGGCCGCAGCGCTTTCTGCGCAAGCACGGTTATACCGGCCGCATCGTGCCCGTTAATCCGGGCCGCGATGAGATATTCGGCGAGAAAGCTTATCCCAACCTGATGGCAGTGCCGGAAGCGGTCGAGCACGCGTTCATCATGGTGCCGCGCGAAGCCGTGGCCGCGGCGATCGCGCAATGCGTCGAGAAAAAAGTGCTGACCGCGACCATCTACAGCGACGGCTTCGCCGAGACCGGCGACGAAGGCCGGCGCATGCAGGAGGACGTGATGAAGATTGCGCGCGCGGGTGGTGTGCGCGTGCTCGGCCCCAACTGCATCGGCATCCTCTCCATCCGCCCGTCGTTCGCACTGTCGGTCAATGCGGTGCTCGAAATGGACCACATCAAACCCGGCCCGTTCGCGATCGTATCGCAGTCGGGCAGCATGACCGGCGGCCTCCTGTCGCGCGGACTCGGGCGCGGTGCGGGTTTTTCCAAGTTGATCTCGGTCGGCAATGAAGCGGACATCGGCGTCGGTGAATTGACCGACATGCTGGTCGATGACCCGCACACCGGCACGATTTTATTGTTTCTGGAAACGCTGCGTGACGCCGATCGCCTCGCGTACGCGGCGCGGCGCGCCTACGCGGCCAACAAACCCGTGATCGTTTACAAGCTTGGCCGCTCCGACATCGGGCAAGACCTTGCCGCCTCGCACACCGGCGCGCTCGCGGGCGCCGACGAAGTGGCGGATACCTATTTCCGCGCGCATGGCATGCTGCGCGTCGATATGCTCGAAACCCTGTTCGAATTGCCGGCGCTGATCGCGGGCCAGAAACCGGCGCAACGCCATCGCGTCGCTGTAATGACCACGACCGGCGGCGGGGCGGCCGCGGTCGTCGACCGTCTGGGCACGTTCGGGGTGGATGTCGTGCCGCCGTCCGACCGCGTGGTCGACAATCTCGCGCAGAAAAAAATCGCCATTCCGCGCACGCGGCTCACCGATCTGACGCTCGCCGGCGCGAAAAAAGAAATTTACAGCGCAGTGCTCGGCGAACTGCTCGCGTCCGATCACGCGGAGCTCGTGCTCGCGGTCGTGGGCAGTTCTGCCGCGCTGCATCCGCAAATCGCGATCGAGCCGATCGCCGAAGCTGACCGCCGCGGCAAACCCCTGGCAGCTTTTCTCGCGCCGCACGCGGAAACGTCATTGGGCCTGCTGAGCAACGCGGGGGTCGCCGGCTTCCGCACGCCCGAATCGTGCGCCGACGCGATCCGCGCGTGGCGCGATTGGAAGCCGCCGGTCGAACTGCCGGGCGCCGATGCGCAAAAAATCGCTGCCGCGGGCGCACTGCTCAAGACGATGCCGGGCAAGCAGATCAACGAGTTCGACGCGTGCAGGGTTTTTGCGTCACTCGGCATTGCCCACGCGACGACCGCAGTGATCGCGAGACCAGAGCAGGCTGCCGGCGTTGAATTTCCGGTCGTCGCCAAAATTTTATCGCCCGACATCCTGCACAAGACCGACGCCGGCGGCGTGGTTCTCAACATCGGCGACGCCGCGGCGTTGCACGATGCGGCGAAGCAAATCCTCGCGCGCGTCAAAGCGAAACATCCCGGCGCAAAAATCAATGGCATCCTCGTGCAGCGCATGGAAAAAGGCCTCGCCGAAGTGATCCTCGGCTTTCGCCGCGACCCGCAGGTCGGGCCCGTCGTCGTGCTCGGGGCGGGCGGCGTGCTGGCCGAGATCTATAAAGATATCGCGCTGCGCATCGCGCCGGTGGACCGCGCGACCGCGCGCCTGATGGTCGGGGAAGTGCGCGGCCTCGCACTGATCCGCGGCTATCGCGGATTGCCGCGCGGCGACTGTGAGGCGCTCGCGCAGGCGGTGGTCGCGATGGCGCAGCTTGCCATGCTCGAAGGTCGTGCCGTGGAAGAAGCCGAAATCAATCCGCTCATCGTCAAAGCCGAAGGCCAGGGCGTGGTCGCGGTGGACGGTCTGATCGTGTTCCGCGACAATTGACGGCCCGGTTCAAAACTCTCGTACCCAATTAGCAAGGAGGAGCGCCATGCTGACCCAGCAACTCGCCGATTACGCCATCCGGGAACAAACCTCGAAGCTGTCTGCGAACGTCATTCATCATGCGAAGCGCGCGGTGATCGACTGGTACGCGGCGCTACTGCCGGGCAGCCTGGTCGCGCCCGCCACGGTGCTCGAGCAGGCGCTGGCCGAAGATCTCGATCGCGGCAATGCGCGGCTCGCCTCGGGCCGGCGCGCGACGCTGCGCACTGCGGCGTTGATCAACGGTGCGGCTTCGCACTCGGTCGAATTTGACGATATTTATCGCGACGCGGGTTATCACCCCGGGAGCCCCGTGATCTCGGCCGCGCTCGCCGCCGCGCAATCGACCGGCGCGTCGGGCGAAACTTTTTTGCGCGGCGTGATCGTCGGCTATGAAACATCGACGCGCATCGGCGAGGCAGTCATGCCTTCGCATTACAAGTACTGGCACACGACCGGCACGGTCGGCGCGTTCGGGGCCGCCGCGTCCGTGGCCACCGTGCTCGGCTGCAACCGCGACCAGTTCGCCAATGCGCTCGGCACCGCCGGCTCGTTCGCGTCGGGCCTGCAGCAGGCGTTCCGCTCGCAATGCATGACCAAGCCCCTGCACGGCGGGCATGCGGCCGACGTCGGCGCGATGGCGGCGATGGGCGCGGCCAAGGGACTTACCGGCGCGCTCGACATGCTCGAAGGTGAAGTCGGTTTTGGCGCGGCGATGAGCGTCGATCCCGACTGGACGAAAGCCGTCAAAGGTCTGGGCGTGGATTACCACATCACGCGCGTAACCTTCAAAAATCATGGCTGCTGCGGTCATACATTCGCGCCGATCGACGGCGTGCTGCATATGCAGAAAAC
>JBKJMN010000369.1:0-19987 GCA_046596405.1 Burkholderiales bacterium | reverse complement strand
GATACGCGCGAGAAAAAACGCCGCATCGATATCGCGCCGGTCCCAATCCCACACGCGCGCGACGATTTGCGCCTGCGCATTGCAGGCGGCGACCGCGAGAAACTCGCCGTCGCTGCTTTGTATCTCGATGGTTTCGCCGGATTCCGGCTCGCCCGTCAATTTCGCCACCGCGCCCGAAAACACCCATGGATGGCGGCGCTTCAGCGATTTCTCGCGGCCGGGTTTTAATACGAGCTTATGCATGAAACTTCTGCGCGGACATTCAGATCTACTCGATCACTTTGTCCGCCATTATCTGGAGGGATTGTGGAATAGCGAGACCCAGCGCCCTGGCGGTCTTACCGTTGATGATCAATTCGAATTTCGTCGGCTGCTCAACGGGCAGATTGCCCGGTTTAGCGCCTTTGAAAATCTTGTCCATGTACGTCGCGGCACGCCGGTACGAGTCAGCAATATTGGCGCCGTACGTCATCAGGAGGCCGGCCTCTGCATATTCGCGTAACGCGGAGATAGCCGGCAGGCGACGCTTCGCCGCGAGTGCCGCGATCTGGCTGCGTTGCTGAATGAAAAGCCCGTCCTGTACCACGATCACGGCGCCGACCTTTTCCTCGTTCATCCGGTTGAACGCGGTGTCGATCTGCTGTGGGTTGCGCGCCTCGACCGGGCGCATCCTAACGCTCGCGGTGTACGCCGCGGATTGCACATTCTTCAGTATCGCGGCGTGGCCGGTATTGGTTGGATTCACCAGAACCGCTACATTGGAAAGTTTGGGCACCATGTTAAGCAACATTTCAAGGTGCTTGGGCGTGAGATCGCTGAGTACATTTGAGAGGCCGGTAATATTGCCTCCGGGCTGCGCCAGATTTTTGACGAATCCGTTGCCGACCGGGTCATTGGAGTTCGCCATAACGATGGGTATTGTGGCGGTCGCTCTCTGCGCCGCCTTGGCGGACTGGGTTCCCGACGTCAGGATGGCGTCGACTTTGAGCCGCACGAATTCGGCGGCGGAATCGGCCAGCAAGTCGTACTTCCCCGCGACCCACCGGGATTCGACGAGCAGGTTTTTGCCTTCGATGTAACCGAGTTCACGCATGCCCTGCAGAAATGCGCCGCCAAGCATATCGGATTCCAGCGAGCCGGCGCCGCTGCGCGCAGATAGAAAACCGACGCGCCAGACCCTCGCAGACGGTTGCGCGAAACACGCCCATGACCCCGCGAGCGTGCCCGCGCCCAGTGCGGCGAGCAGCTTGCGACGATTATTCAATTCGCCATCCATGGCAATCATTCGCAATCATTATGCCCGCGGTCCTCGATTACGGCGGAGGACATCATCGATGCCGGACGCTCCGCCGTATTGCGTGGCGCTGCGCACCCGGGTCAGCTCTTCTTCTTAGCCCGCGGATGCGCCGCATCGTAAACCTTCGCGAGGTACTGGAAGTCGAGATGGGTATACACCTGGGTGGTGGAAATGCTCGCGTGCCCGAGCATTTCCTGCACCGCGCGCAGGTCGCCGCTCGATTGCAGCACGTGCGACGCGAACGAGTGGCGCAGCACGTGCGGGTGCACATTGGCGGCGAGCCCGAGCTTAAGCGCCCATTCTTTCATCCGGTACTGGATACCGCGCGGACTGAGTGGAGCGCCGTGGCGGTTGACGAACAGCGCGTCCACGCCGTCCTTGACCAGCAGCACGCGCTTTTCGAGCCATTTTTTCACCGCGGCAAGCGCGTGGCTGCCGACGGGCACTATGCGCGTCTTCGCCCCCTTGCCCGTCACGCGCACCGTCGCGTCGCTGAAATTGACGTCGCCCGGCGCGAGACCCGTAAGTTCCGCCAACCGCAACCCGGACGAATAAAAAAGTTCGTAGATCGCCTTGTCGCGCGTCGCCAGTTCGTCGTCGCCGGGAATCTCCATCAGGCGGCCGGCCTCGTCGGGCGACAGCGCATGCGGCAGGGATTTTTTCGCTTTGGGCGCGCGCAGACCCACGCACGGATTGTTCGTATAGCCATGGTCGCGCGCGAGGTAGTGGTAAAAACCGCGCCACGCGGACAGCATGCGCGCGAGCGTGCGCCCGTCGAGCCCGCGCGCATGCAATTGCGACACGAAACGGCGCAAATGGTGAATCTGCAATTGGGCGAGCGGCGTGGCGGCGGCAAGCTCGAGCAGCGCCGCGATATCGCGCTCGTAACTGACGATGGTGTTGCGACTCAAGCGCCGCTCGGTGGCGAGGTGACCGAGAAAATCGGGAAGGAGTTTGTTCTCGCCGGGAAGCCTGGCCATGCCTGCCTCTCGCCTCACACGCCGTTCCTCACCGGCGCCTTATCATTTATTCAAGGCAGCCGCACAAGGCCGCCGCCGTCACTTCGCCGAGGCGCTTCAGGTACAGCGTCCCCATCTCGGGATAAAAGCGCTGCGCGTCCTCGCTCGCCATCGCGAGCAGCCCGAACGAGCGCTCCTTTTTCAGCGCGATGTAGGCGAACGAGCGCAAATGCCCGGCCGCTTCGCCGAACCACTCCGCGGTGTCGACCATGGGGTGGGCGCTGCAATACGGCGTGGCGAGGCTTTCCGCAAAATCGCGCGTTGCCGCGCTCACCGGCGCCAGTTCGGGCAACTGGGCGGGCAGCGCCGGGTGATCGCCTTCCGGCCACAACCGCAACACGGTATGCGGCACCGCGAAGTCTTCGCGCAGATTGAAATGCAGCGCGGCGACAATGGCTTCGACGTCGCTCGCCGCGACCAGCGCCAGCGTCAGGCGGTGCACTTTCTCGCCGATCGCGTCGTTCTGTTCGCCGAACACGATCAGCTCGCGGAGCTTGTCCTCGAGCTGCTTGCTTTTGTCGCGCAAGGTCAGGATCTGGCGCTCGCTGATCGGAATAGCGCGCCCGCCGTGCGGATGCGGGATCATGATTGTCGCCAGGAAATCGGCCTGCTCTTCGAAGAATTCGGGGTGCTGCTTGAGGTAATTAACGACCGCATCGGGTGTCATGTCTGCTGCCTTTTGTAGTGCTGCTTTTGTTCAGGTCCGTTTTTATTTTCAGGTCCGTTTTTTATTTACAGCTCAATCTCGCCGCTAAAAACGGTGACCGCGGGGCCGGTCATCAGCACGGGTTGGTCCGCACCGCGCCATGATATACCGAGCTCGCCCCCGCGCGTAGCGACCGTCACTTGCGCATCGAGCAAATCCCGCTGGATGCCGGCGACCACCGCCGCGCACGCGCCCGTGCCGCAGGCCAGTGTCTCGCCGGCGCCACGCTCGTAAACGCGCAGCCTGATGCGATTGCGCGCGATGACCTGCATGTAGCCCGCGTTCACCCGCTGCGGAAAACGCGCGTGGCCTTCAATCGCCGGGCCCTGCGCGAGCACCGGCGCGGCGTCCACGTCCGCGACCACCTGCACCGCGTGCGGATTGCCCATCGACAGCGCGCTGATGTCGACGACGGAGCCGGCGACTTCGAGCCGGTAGGTCAACGCACGACGCTCGGCCTGAAACGGAATGCGCGCCGGCTCGAATTCGGGCACGCCCATGTCCACCGTCACGCGGCCGTCGGCTTCGAGCCTGGGCACGATCACGCCGGACAGCGTGCCGACGCGGATTTCGGTTTTGCCGGTCAGTCCCTGCTCGCGCACGAAGCGCACGAAACAGCGCGCGCCGTTGCCGCACTGCTCGACTTCGCCGCCGTCGGCATTGAAAATCCGGTAATAGAAATCGGTGTCGGGTGCGCGCGCTTTCTCGACTTGCAGGATCTGGTCGCAGCCGACGCCGAAATGGCGGTCGGCGATGCGCCGCAACTGCTCCCGGCTAAGCTCAATCGGCGCACGCGTCGCATCGAGCACGACGAAGTCGTTACCGAGCCCTTCCATCTTGGTGAATTTCAGATGCATTCTTTGCGGTAATCGCGGTAAATGCAGCGATCCATGATGACCGTCATACCAGCCGCCCGCGCGCGTTGCGCCGCCGGTTCGTTGACTATGCCTTCCTGTATCCACAGCGCCTTCAGCTTGAGCGCAATGCACTCGTCGACGATGCCGTCGATGAACTCCGCCGAGCGGAATACGTTGACGAGATCGATCGGCACGTCGACGTCGCTCAAGCGGGCATAGGCTTTGGCTCCCAGCACTTCCTGCACCGCCGGGTGCACCGGCACGACGTTAAACCCCAATTTCTGCATGCCGGCCGCGATGGCATGGCTGGGGCGCGCGGGGTTGGGCGACAGACCAATGACGGCGATGTTCTTCACGCCCTTAAGGAGCTTGCAGCGCGCCGCCTGGTCCGGATTTTCAAACATCTTTTTGCATAATGTAGTCGTCCATCACAAAGCCGCCGCCGATGTCCTTGACCACCGAATCGGCGACTTTAAAACCGTAACTTTCATAGGCCGCTATGGCATTGCGGTTCTGCTTGTTGACCGCGAGCACCAGCGTGTCACAGCCATACGTTCGCGCCATCGTGACTACCCGGTCGAGTAACATACCGCCGTAGCCCCGACGTTGACGGTGGTGATGCACATAGAGCTTGTCTAATTTTATTTCACCCGCCTTGCGGGTCATGAAGTAGGAAGCAAAGCCCGCCATATCGCCGTTCACGAGCAGCTGGTCCCACCACAAATCGCCGCGCTGCAGTTCCGCGCGCACGACCGCCGGATTGTAGCGCTCGGCCAGCATGTATTCTATCTGCGCCGCGCTGAGAATGGCGGGATAATGCGCGCGCCAGATCTCGCCAGCGAGCGCGCATAGGCGATCGACGTCGGCAATCTTTAGCGGTGCAATCCGCACCGTAGGTCCCGCCTCACTCCTCACTACTCACTCCTCACGCCTGGTACGGATTCGGCTCGCCGGGCGGCCGCGTCTTGAACCGCTTGTGCAGCCAGTAATATTGCGCGGGCATTTCGCGCACGCGCGCCTCGATGAACGCGTTCATGCGCTGCGCGTCGGCGGCCGCATCGCCGCCCGGAAAATCGCGCCACGCCGGATACAGTTGCACGACATACCCGGCGCCGCCCGGCAACTGGCGCGTGACGCACGGCACGATGACGGCACCCGCGAGCGCCGCGATGCGCGCCAGCCCGGTGATGGTCGCCGCCGGCACGCCAAAGAACGGCGCGAACACCGAATCGCGCGCGCCCAGATCCATGTCGGGCAGGTAGTAAACCGGCTCGCCGCTCTTCAAGGTCTTGATCATCGGGCGAATACCATCCTGGCGCGCAAACAAGGTCGTCTGGCCGAAACGCGTCCGGCCGTGGATAAAGATGGCATCGGCGGCCGGGCTTTTCTGCCGGCTATACACCGAATTGAGCCGGTAGTCGGCGGCCAGGCGGATGCCGCCCATGTCGAGGCCGATAAAATGCGGCGCCAGCAGGATGACCGGCCGGTCGGTCACGGCGCGCCAGTGCTCGAGCCCTTCGACGCGAACCAGCGCCTGCACGTCGGCTTTCGTGCCCCACCACAAGATCCCGTGCTCGAGCAGGCTGCGGCCGAACGCGCGAAAGTGCTCGCGCGCGAGTCTGGCACGCGCGGCGGTGTTGAGCGCGGGAAAACACAGGCGCAGATTCGTGTGCACGACGTGGCGCCGCGCGCGCGCGACTGCGTACAGAAGCGTGCCGAGACACGCGCCGGCGCGCGCCAGCATCGCGGGCGGCAGAAAATGCAGCAACCAGATCAGCGCGAGGCCGAGCCTTACCATGGCGCGCCACCGGGGCGCTGTAAATTATGCAAAATTCACACTGTAGGATGCCAACTGATAAGAGAGAGGGGCGTATTGGGCGGCCATCTTATTTTGTTATAATCCGCGCCTTCATCATTTTAGCGGCCGCCAACAATGAACGATTTTCTGTTTACCTCTGAATCGGTGTCCGAAGGCCATCCCGACAAGGTCGCGGACCAGATTTCGGACGCCGTTCTCGACGCTATCTTAGCGCAGGACAAACACGGCCGGGTGGCGGCCGAGACCCTGGTGGCGACGGGACTCGTCGTCATGGCCGGGCAGATCACGACCAGCGCCAAGGTGAACTACGCCGAAATCGCGCGCGACATCATCAAGCGCATCGGCTATGACGATTCGTCGATCGGGTTCGATTATCGCAGTTGCGCGGTGCTCACCGCGTACGACGCCCAGTCGGTCGACATCGCGGCGGGTGTCGATGAGGGCAAGGGGCTCGATCTCGACCAGGGCGCCGGCGACCAGGGTCTCATGTACGGGTTTGCGTGCGACGAAACGCCGCAGTTGATGCCGGTGCCGATTTATTACTCGCACCGCCTGATGGAGCGCCACGGCGAACTGCGCCGCGACGGCCGCCTGTCGTGGCTGCGTCCCGACGCCAAATCGCAGGTCACCGTGCGCTACCTGGACGGCAAGCCCGCGCAGATCGACACCGTGGTGATTTCGACGCAACACCATCCCGACGTCACGCACGAGCAGATCAAGGAAGCCGTGATCGAGGAGATCGTCAAGCCGGTATTTCCGAAGCACATGCTGAAGAGCGACACCAAATACCTGATCAATCCGACCGGGCGCTTCGTGATCGGCGGACCGCTCGGCGACACCGGCCTGACCGGCCGCAAAATCATCGTCGATACTTACGGCGGCTATTCGCGCCACGGCGGCGGCGCGTTCTCGGGGAAGGACCCGTCGAAAGTGGACCGCTCCGCCGCGTATGCCGCGCGCCACGTCGCGAAGAATATCGTCGCGGCCGGCCTCGCCAAAAAGTGCGAAGTGCAGGTGGCGTACGCGATCGGCGTCGCACGTCCGGTGAGCGTGCTCGTCGACACGTTCGGCACGGGCACTATCGCCGATGAGAAAATCGGCAAGCTGGTCGAGAAGCATTTCGACCTGCGGCCCAAGGGCATCATCCAGGCATTGAACCTGCTGCGCCCGATTTATCTGAAAACCGCGGCTTATGGCCACTTCGGCCGCGACGAGCCGGAATTTTCGTGGGAAGCGACGGATAAGGCCGCCGCGCTCAAGGCCGACGCAAAATAAGGCTGTTTCGCGCTCTGCAAAACGCCGGCGCAAGCCGGCTTTTTTGTATGTTTTGCAAACGTGCGCTGCAGACAACCGGCGCCGATTTGCGCTACAATCCGGCCCCTCTCGAGGAGCGTTGCGACGGCCGCTATCCATGCGGACGCCAGGCTCGGGATGTCGGAGTGACGAACAAGAGGGCGGCGCCCCCTTGTAGATTCCCCGATTCAGCATCGCCCCGCCGATCGTTCAGGCGGGGCTTTGCTGTGACAATTTGCAACGGCGCTCACGAACTTTTTTCTGTCACCCAGGAAAGGAGCGCGTGATGAACGCCGCTACGCAAAAACAATTTACCGATTTTAAAGTCGCCGACATGGCGCAAGCCGCATTTGGCCGCAAGGAAATCGCGATTGCCGAGACCGAAATGCCCGGTCTGATGGCGGTGCGCGAGGAATTCAAGGGCAAGCAGCCGTTAAAAGGCGCGCGCATCGCCGGCTCGCTGCACATGACGATCCAAACCGCAGTGCTGATCGAAACGCTCGCGGAACTGGGCGCCGACATCCGCTGGGCGTCGTGCAACATCTTCTCGACGCAGGACCATGCAGCCGCCGCGATCGCGGCACGCGGCATTCCGGTGTTCGCTTACAAAGGCGAATCGCTCGAGGACTACTGGGAATACACCCACCGCATCCTCGAATGGTCGGACGGCGGCGCTCCCAACATGATTCTCGACGACGGCGGCGATGCGACTTTGCTCGTGACGCTCGGCGCGCAACACGAGAAAGCCGGCATCCAGCCGCCTGATGGCAGCAATGAGGAAGAGATCGTGCTGTTCGCGGCGATGCGCAAAACGCTCAAAGCCAAACCCGGTTTCTATTCCAGGATCGAGGCGAACATCAAAGGCGTGACGGAAGAAACCACGACCGGCGTGCATCGGCTGTACCAGATGGAAAAAGAAGGTCGCCTGCCGTTCCCGGCCATCAACGTCAACGACTCGGTGACCAAATCGAAGTTCGACAACCTGTACGGCTGCCGCGAATCGCTCGTCGACGCGATCAAACGCGCGACCGACGTCATGATCGCCGGCAAAGTCGCCCTCGTCGCCGGTTATGGGGACGTCGGCAAAGGGAGTGCCGAAGCACTGCGCGCACTGTCGGCCCAGGTCTGGGTCACCGAAGTCGATCCGATCTGCGCGCTGCAGGCGGCGATGGAAGGCTTCCGCGTCGTGACCATGGATTATGCCGCCGACAAAGCGGACATTTTCGTCACCGCCACCGGCAACCTGTCGGTGATCACCCACGATCACATGAAGCGCATGAAGCACAACGCGATCGTGTGCAACATCGGCCATTTCGATTCCGAAATCGACATCGCAAGCCTGAAAAAGTACGAGTGGGACAACATCAAGCCGCAGGTCGACCATGTCGTGTTTCCCGACGGCAAGCGCCTGATCGTGCTCGCCGAAGGGCGGCTGGTGAACCTGGGCTGCGGCACTGGTCATCCGTCGTTCGTGATGTCGAATTCGTTCACCAACCAGACGCTTGCGCAAATCGAGCTGTTTGTGAACGGCGCCAAGTACGAGAATAAGGTCTACACGCTGCCCAAGCATCTCGACGAAAAAGTCGCGCGGCTGCACCTGAAAAAACTCGGGGTCGAACTGACAACGCTGTCGGAAACGCAATGCCGCTACCTGAGCGTGCCCGTTGACGGCCCGTATAAAGCCGACCACTATCGATATTAGGGAGGCGGGCTGAGATCCTGCAGCCCGACGGCCACTTGGAATCCCAGAAAAAATATCCGCGCACTTACAGCTTCGAATTCTTTCCGCCGAATACGCCGGAAGGACAGGAGAAGCTGCGCGCGACGACCAAGCAGCTCGCCCAACTCAACCCGAAATTCTTTTCGGTTACCTACGGCGCGGGCGGCTCGACGCGCGAGCGCACGCTGGGCACCGTGCTCGACATCCGCGCGATGGGGCACGCGGCGGCGCCGCATATCTCATGCGTGGCCTCGACACGCGAGAACATCCGCGAGTGGCTGCAGCGCTATAAGGATCACGGCATCAAGCATCTGGTCGCGCTGCGCGGCGACCTGCCTTCGGGGCTCGCGGCGGCCGGCGAATTCCGGTATGCGAACGAGCTGGTCGAATTCATCCGCAAGGAATTCGGCAGCCATTTCATGGTCGAGGTCGCGGCTTATCCCGAATCCCATCCGCAGGCGAAAAGCGCGCAGGACGATCTCGCCGCATTCAAGCGCAAAGTGGAAGCCGGCGCCGATTCAGCGATCACGCAATATTTTTACAATGCCGACGCTTACTATCGCTTCGTTGACGAGTGCGAGGCAATGGGCATCGACATTCCCATCGTTCCCGGCATCATGCCGATCGGCCGCTATTCCCAGCTCGCGCGTTTCTCCGACGCGTGCGGTGCCGAGATCCCGCGCTGGATGCGTAAAAAATTCGAGGGGTACGGCGACGATACGGCGTCGATTCGCGCGTTCGGTCTCGATGTCGTCACGTCGCTATGCGATGAACTGCTGCAGCACGGCGCACCCGGCCTGCATTTTTATTCGCTGAATCAGGCCGGACTCACGACCACGATCTGGCAGCGGCTCAGTCTTTAGACGTCGGCGCAGCGGGTATTTGCCATGAGTTTCTACGCGCCGCCGCCTGTCATCACCGCCGAAGTCTTCGCGACGGTACCGGATAGGCTCAACAAAAGCGGCCAGCCCTCGACGTGGGTCGATGCGAACCACCCGGGGTCCCGGCTCGGGTCGTTTCTCGAAGGCCCGGCGTTCGACCGCGCGGGCAATCTTTACGTGGTCGATATCCCGTTTGGGCGGGTCCTGCGCTTCGCTCCCGACGGCGCATGCGAAAGCGTGGCGGAATACGAGGGCTGGCCCAACGGGCTCGCAATTCATCGCGACGGCCGTATCTTCATTGCCGACTACCGTCTCGGCATCATGGCGTTCGATCCCGCATCCGGCAAAGTGACCCCGGTTGTCACGCACTGCCAGTCGGAAAGCTTCAAGGGCTGCAACGATCTCACGTTCGCGCGCAACGGCGATCTTTACTTCACTGACCAGGGCCAGACCGGCGTGCACGACCCGAGCGGTCGCGTGTACCGCCTGACTGCCGGCGGCAAGCTTGAACGCCTGATCGACAACGGGCCGAGCCCGAACGGCCTCGCGCTCGATCCCGACGAGAAGGTTTTGTACGTCGCGATGACGCGCGCGAACTGTATGTGGCATCTGCCGCTCAAGGATGGCAATGTGTCGAAAGCCGGTGTTTTCGGCTATCTGCCCGGCATCCACGGCCCCGACGGGCTGGCGATGGACGAAGCGGGAAATCTCGCCGTCTGTCACGCGCGCGTCGGCATCGTGTGGCTGTTGAGCCCGCTCGGCGAGCCGCTGTATCGTATCCAGGCGAGCGGCGGGACCAGCCGCCTGACCAATGCCGCCTACGGCGGCGCCGATCGCAGGACGCTTTACATCTGCGACTCGTACGGCGGCCGCATCCTGACCGCCAAACTGCCGGTAGCGGGCGTGCCGCTTTTTTCGCACTCGGAGTGAAATCATGACAAAACGCGCGAGCTGGAATGGCGCCGTGATCGCCGCCAGCGATCGCTGCGAAGTCGTGGAGGGCAATCAGTACTTTCCCCCCGCCGCGGTGAAGCGCGAATTCCTGCGCGAGAGCACTACGCATTCCGTGTGCCCGTGGAAAGGCACTGCAAGCTACTACGACGTGGTCGTCAATGGCGAAATCAACCAGGACGCCGCCTGGTATTACCCGGACACCCAATCCGCCGCGGACAACATCAAAGGCCACATCGCGTTCTGGAAAGGCGTGACGGTCGAGTGACAGTCCGTCCTGCACAAAAAAACGGCCGCTACGCGCGGCCGTTTTCTATTGCTTCAATAAATTTCTCAGGCGGCTTCGGCCACGACCTTTTTCTTGACCTTCGCAGCGGTCGCGTGCATCGCCGCGTACGCGCCGTGCGCGGCGGATTCGGCGTCCCCCACGTGCACCGGCAGACCCATGTCGTTTAACACCGAGCCCAGCGCCGACAGGCACAGCATCACATTATCGGGGCGGCATGAATAACCCATCAGGCCAAAACGCCAGATCTTGCCGGCCAGCGGGCCGAGTCCAGCACCGATCTCGAGACCGAACTCATTGAGGAGCGTTTTCCTGACCGCGGCTTCGTCGACGCCTTCGGGGCAGCGCACGGCGTTCATTTGCGGGATTTGATACTGCTCTTTGACCAGGAACGTGAGTCCCATCGCTTCGAGCCCCGCTTTCAGCGCGAGATGATGGCGATGATGGCGGGCCCAGCAGTTTTCGATGCCTTCCTCGCGGATCAGCAGCAGCGCTTCGTGTAGCGCGAACAGTGAGTTGGTCGGCGCCGTGTGATGGTAGGTGCGCGTCGAGGCACCCCAATAGCCGAGCAGCAAGTTCATGTCCATGAACCAGCTATGGATCTTGTCCTTGCGCGACTTCACATCGGCAACCATGCGCTCGGAGAACGACACCGGTGATAGACCTGGCGTGCAGGACAGGCATTTCTGGCTTGCCGAATACACGGCGTCGATTTTCCACTCGTCCACCAGCACCGGGGTGCCGCCGAGCGAGGTCACCGCATCGACGATCGCGAGTGCGTCATGCTTGTGCGCGATTTCGACCAGGGTTTTCGCATCGGACTGACAGCCGGTCGAAGTCTCGGCATGCACGAACGCGAGAATGCGCGCGCCCGGATTCTTGCGGAAGGCATCTTCGACTTTATGCGGATCTATCGGCGAGCCCCATTCGTCTTCGACGACGATCGCGGTGCCGCCGCAGCGCTCGACGTTTTCTATCATGCGCCCGCCGAACACGCCGTTGCGACACACGACCACCTTGTCGCCGGGGCGCACCAGGTTCACGAAACAGAATTCCATGCCGACGGAGCCCGGGCCCGAAATCGGGAACGTCAGCGGGTTCTTGGTCTGGTACGCGTAGCGCAGCAGCGTCTTCAGTTCTTCCATCATCTCGACGAAGATCGGGTCGAGATACCCGATCGCCGGCTGGCTCATGGTCGTCAGCACCCGCGGATGAATTTCCGTCGGGCCCGGGCCCATCAACGTGCGCTGCGGCGGGTGGAAGGAATTGATGCGTTGAGCTGGCGCGAATTCGTTCATGGTGTGGTTTCCTGTCAGTAATGATCCGAACAAACTTTCGCCGTCCGGACGTGATTTCATCCGGAGCGGCTTGCGGGCAGTGGCTTCGTTGAGGACTTCGGCCGCTGTGATTTGGCCTTTGCTGGCGTTCTCGACTTCCATCGCCCAGCGCGCCGGAACGTAACCGGATTTCACCCAGTTATTAACGACGGCGCGGTCGAGGCGGAATTGGCGTGCGGCTTCGGCTTGGGAGCCGAACAGCGCAACGAGACGGTCAGCACAGTTCATGGTTATTCTCTGGGCGAGAATTTACCATGACAATATTATTTTGACAATATTCGCTTTTTCTTCCCACTAACCAGAGTTAGTGCCTACTCCAAATTAGCGAAAGTGGTGAATTCATCTTGTGGATCAAAGGCTTTGTCGCCGTCCGGCGCCGCAACACCCGTCGCCGCCACCGCCACGAAGTCGAAGAGCGTACGGTCCAACAGATGCGAGGGCCGGACATCCTGCAAGCTGCGGAAGATCGATTCGACCCGCCCCGGGTAGCGCTTTTCCCAATCGCGCATCAGATCTTTCATCTGCTTTCTTTGCAGCGTCGGCTGCGAGCCGCACAAGTCGCACGGAATAATCGGGAATCGTTTCACTTCGGCGTAGGCGGTCAGGTCGCGCTCCTGAACATAGGCTAGCGGCCGGATCACGACGTGGGCGCCGTCGTCCGAAACGAGTTTGGGCGGCATCGCCTTCAGCTTGCCGCCGAAAAACAGGTTGAGAAAAAACGTTTCGAGGATGTCGTCCCGGTGATGGCCTAACGCGATTTTCGTCGCGCCAAGTTCCTTCGCGACCCGGTACAGCACGCCCCGGCGCAGGCGCGAGCACAGCCCGCACATCGTCTTGCCTTCCGGAATCACGCGCTTGACCACCGAATAGGTGTCCTGCACTTCGATGTGAAAAGGCACTCCGAGTGCGGTCAGGTAGTCGGGCAGCACGTGCGCCGGATAGCCGGGATGGCGCTGGTCGAGATTGACCGCGACGATCTCGAATTCGATCGGCGCGTGCGTGCGCAAATTGAGCAGCACGTCGAGCATGGCGTAACTGTCCTTGCCGCCCGACAGGCATACCATGACGCGGTCGCCGCCACGAATCATGGCGTAATCGCCGATCGCCTGGCCGACCTGGCGGCGTAGCCGCTTCGCGAGCTTGTTCGCCTCGTATAGCGGCTTGGGACCAAGAGTGTTGCCCTCACCCTCAATCCCTCCACCCCTCAAGGGGGTGCCATACCGAGTCCCGGAGGGCGAAGGAAGCGAATTGCTCCCTTCTCCCTCTAGGAGAAGGGTCGGGGATAAGGGACGGGACGCGTTCATAACGTGATGCTCCTGCCACCATCGACCGCGATCACCTGGCCGGTCACATAGGGGGCGCTCACGACGAGAAATTCGACCGCCTTCGCGATATCGTCGGGCTCGCCCGCGCGTTTCAAGGCGGTCTGGTTGACGATACGCTGGCGCGACAGCTCGTCGGACCACGCTTCGTCGTCGGGCCACAGGATGGTGCCGGGAGCCACGCCGTTGACGCGCACGTCGGGACCCAGCTCGCGCGCGAGCGAGCGCGTGAGCGCGAGCAGTCCACCCTTGGCGATCGTATAGACGACGTAATTTTTCATCGGCAGTTCAGCGTGGATGTCGACGATGTTCACGATGCAGCCGTGATGCTTGCGCAGCTCGGCCGCCGCCGCCTGCGACAGAAACAGCGGCGCTTTCAGGTTGGTGCCGATCAGATCGTCCCAGGCCTTGTCGGTGATTTCGCCAATGGCGGTCGCGAAAAAACTCGACGCGTTGTTGACGAGTATATCGAGACGGCCGAATTGCTTGACCGTGGTCTTGACGAGATCGGGCAGGCTCGCAATCGTAAGCAGGTCCGCCTTGATCAGCGCGACCGAATTCGCACGCAGCGCGTTAAGTTCCTGTTGCAACGCGCGGGCCTCGACGACCGACGCGCGATGATGCACCATCAGGTTGGCGCCCTGCGCATGCAGGCGGCGGCAAATCGCGGCGCCGACGCGCTTCGCGCCGCCCGTGACCAGCGCCGTTTTGCCCGTCAGTGTGCCGTCTGCCTTCATAATGCATATTGTACGAGCATTGCGCGGGTTTCATTTAATCAAAGCTGGGTCCTGAATGGGGATCAACGATGGCCACGCGGTCGCTGCCCGCCCATCTGCAAAAATTACCCGCGCCGCCGGCCGCGGCCGTCGCGCATAGCGCGCGGCTCGCCGAACTGATCGCCCGCGAAATCGCGGCCGGCGGCGGGTGGTTGAGCTTCGCCCGCTTTATGGACCTCGCGCTGCATGCGCCGGGGTTGGGCTACTACAGCGCCGGCGCCGCCAAGTTCGGCGCCGCCGGCGACTTCGTGACCGCGCCGGAACTGGGGCGGCTGTTCGGGCGCACGCTCGCGCGCCAGGCCGTGCCAGTTCTGCGCGAGGATATTCCCGACATCGTCGAGTTCGGCGCCGGCAACGGGCGGCTCGCATGCGATCTGCTAGCCGAGCTCGCGGCGCTGGACTGCCTGCCCCGGCGCTATCTGATCATCGAAACCAGCGCGGAATTGCGGCAGCGCCAGCGCGAGCTGCTGGCGCGCGATGTGCCGCAGTTCGCGGATCGCGTCGCGTGGCTCGACGAACTGCCCGCGACGCTCACTGCGCTCGTCATCGGCAACGAAGTGCTCGACGCGATGCCCGTGCACGTGATCGAAACGGGCGCCGACGGCATCGACGAACGCGGCGTGACAAATAAAGGCGACGAATTCAAATGGGGTAAGCGCCCGGCGGCCGGCGCGCTGCTCGCCGCCACACGGGCTCTCGGTCTGCCCTGCGGCTATATCACCGAAGTCAATCTCGCCGCGCGTTCGTTGATGGCCACGCTGGGCAGCATTCTCGAGCGCGGCGTCGTCCTCTTGATCGATTACGGATTTCCCGCCCGCGAGTATTATCACCCGCAGCGCAGCACGGGCACGTTGATGTGCCATTACCGCCAGCATGCGCACGACGATCCGCTGTGCCTCGTGGGTTTGCAGGACTTGACCGCGCATGTCGATTTCAGCGCGCTGGCCGCCGCCGCGACGGCAGCCGGACTCGATTTACTGGGTTACACGAACCAGGCGCAGTTCCTGATCAACTGCGGCATCACCGACGTGTTAGCCCAGACGCCCGCCGAGAATGCGGCAGTCTATCTGCCGCAGGCGGCGCAGGCCCAGAAGCTGCTAAGTCCCGCGGAAATGGGCGAGCTCTTCAAAGTCATTGCGTTCGGCCGCAACTTCGCGTCGCCACTCACGGGATTTGCGCGCGGCGACAAACGCGCTCAGTTATGAGAATCGCGCGCGCACGGCCTAGTGCGCAGCGTGACCCCGCTACGATGAAAGCAGCATCCGCGCGGGCGCTCGTGGCAGTCGCGATGTTGATGGCCGGCAATGCGGCGTGCGGCGCCGATGATCCGGTGGCGCGCGCGGCCTACCGCTGGGAACACAGCGCGCACGGGGCGATGCTCGAGCGCATCCTGCCGCCGTCGATCGAACCGCGCCGCCTGCCCGAGCCGGGGAGCCCTGGCGCGCGCCTCGTCGTCAACTACTGCGTGCAATGTCATCACCTGCCGAACCCCGCGATGCATGACGCGGCGCGCTGGAACAGCGTCGTCGAGCGCATGGTGTGGCGCATGGAAGGCCGCGGTAATCTGGGCAAAGTGATGCAGGACATGATGGCGGAGGTCAAAGCGCCTGCCGCGGATGAGCAAGCCGCGCTGGTGGCCTACCTGCAAAGACACGCGCAACTCGCGCTCGACCCCGCGCAATACGCCGATCTCAACTCAGAGTCCGGCCGCCGCTTCAGCATCGCGTGCGCGCAGTGCCATGCGCTGCCGGACCCGCGCCGCCACACCGCAGCCGAATGGCCGGCTGTCGTGCAGCGGATGCAGCGCAACATGGCGTGGGCGAACCGGATGACGGGAGAACCGCTGCTGCGCACGAAGCCGGAACTCGACACCGCCGACATCACGCGCTTTTTGCAGCGTCACGCGCGCTCGTTGAGCGCAGAGAGGCGAGAAGAGAGAGGGACGAGGAGGAAAGATCAAAGCCCTTAAGCCTTCACTCCTCTCTCCGCTCTCCCCTCTCCCCTCTCCCCTCTGCCGCTACGCGGGAACCTTCATCCCGCGCTGAACCGCGGGACGCGCCGAGATCGCATCGAACCAGCGCTTCACGTGCGGAAAATCGGCGAGATTCGTCTGGTGCCATTCATGGCGCGCAATCCACGGATACGTCGCGATGTCCGCAATCGAATATTCGTCCGCGAGATACTCGTGCGCTGCGAGCCGCGCATCGAGCACGCCGTATAAACGGTCTTTTTCCTTCGTATAGCGCGCGATCGCATACGGCACCGGTTCTTTCGCCGCGCGCAAAAAATGATGCACCTGCCCGAACATCGGCCCCACGCCGCCCATCTGGAACATGAGCCATTGCAGCGCATCGTATTTCGACCGGGCTGACTTGGGCAGCAGCGTGCCGGTTTTGTCCGCGAGGTAAAGCAGGATCGCGCCCGACTCCATCACCCCGTAAGGCTTGCCATCGGGACCGTCCGGATCGACGAGCGCCGGAATTTTGCTGTTCGGGCTGAGCGCGACGAACTCCGGCGTGAACTGGTCGTTCTTGCCGATGTTGATCGCGTGCACGCGGTACGAAAGCCCGGTCTCTTCGAGCATGATTGAGACCTTGCGCCCGTTGGGCGTGGTCCACGTATAAAGATCAAGCATAAGTTCTCCCTGATTGGTCTTGCGCGGCGCCGCGGCCTAGGGCGCCAGCGCGGCGTTGATCGCGGCGATGCGCGCCTGCGCGACGCGTTCCTTGATTTGGGTTGCATCCGAGCCGGCCTTGGCTACCGCGCCGGCATCGACCGCGCGCGCCGCAGCGAGCGCATCACGTAATCTAGCGCTCGCTGCGGCGCTCGCCGCCCGGTCCGCCGCCAGCGCGCACACCTCAAGCAATTGGGTGAACCGCGCGGGCCGGCGCAGGGCATCCGTCGCCTGCAACAACGCCAGCAACGCATCGGCCGGCAGCTCGTTCGCTTTGCCCACATCGACACAGTGGCGCGCGGCGGATAGCGCCAGCTCGCGGCAATCCTGCGGAACGCGCAGGCGCTCGCACAATGCTTCAATCGCGTTTTCATCCGCGTGCATAACGGTCAGCGCGTAACGGGCGGGAAGGCCGAGCCCGCGCTCAGCCGCGGCGTCGAGCGCGGCCAGTCTGCGCGCACCGTCGGCCCCTGCCGCAAGTGTCGCCAATTCAGGCAAGACGACCGCCAATGCGCCGCATTCGGCCAGCACCCCGAACAGGCGCGAGGGCCGGCGTTCCATCAAGCCGCGCGCGAGCTCCTGCCACACGCGCTCGGCGACCAGCGCGCCGGCTTCGCCCTGCGCGACCATTTCGCGCATTTGTTGCAGCGTTTCCGGCGCGATCGCAAAACCGAATCGCGCGGCGAAACGCGCCACACGCAATATGCGCACCGGGTCTTCGGCGAAAGCCGGCCCGACGTGGCGCAGCACGCGCGCTTTCAAATCGGCAGCGCCGCCGAACGGGTCGATGAGGGTGCCGGCGTCGTCGCGCGCGATGGCATTGATCGTGAGATCGCGCCGCGCGAGGTCGTCTTCGAGCGTGACGTCGGGGGCGGCGTGAAACTCGAAGCCATGATAGCCGCGCGCGGTCTTGCGCTCGGTGCGCGCGAGCGCGTATTCCGCTTTGGTTTCGGGATGCAAAAACACCGGGAAATCGCGGCCGACCGGTTTGTAACCGAGCTCGATCATTTCCGCCGGCGTGGCGCCGACCACCACGTAATCGCGGTCCGTTACCGGCAAGCCCAGCAGATCATCGCGGACGGAGCCGCCGACGGCGTAGATCTTCATGCGCTCGACGGGGAAGGCTCGTACTGCGGCAACACCTCGGTTTCGAGAGCCGCCCCGGCATACCATTCGCGCATGGCCGGTAAGGCGAGCAGCCCATCCGCGTAGCGTTGCGCCGGCGCCGACAGCGCCACCGCATAGGTCTTGAAGCGGGTCGCGACGGGCGCGAACATCGCGTCGGCGACGCTGAACTCGCCGAGCAAAAACGGCCCGCCAACAGCGCTCAGGCTGTCGTTCCAGATAGCTTCAATGCGCGCGATGTCCGCGGCCACGTCGGCAGTCACGCTGACGCCGGGAATTACGCGGCGCACATTCATCGTCAGTCTGCTGCGCAAGGCCCCGAATCCCGCATGCATTTCGGCGCTGATCGCGCGGCCGTGCGCACGCGTTGCACAGTCCTCAGGCCACAGCCGTTTTTCCGGGTGGCGCTCGGCGAGATACTCGCAAATGGCGAGCGATTCCCAGACGGTCGTTGGCCCGTCGATCAGGACCGGCACTTTGCCGGCGCGCGAATAGCGGCGGATCGCAGCGGCGTAATCGTCCTGATACAGCGGGATCCTGACCTCGTCGAACGCGAGTGCGGCCTGTTTCATCAGTAGCCACGGCCGCAGCGACCACGACGAATAGGCTTTGTTGCCGATGACGAGCGAGTACTGCGCCATGCGCAGGATGTTGCCTTAGGACGCGCGGCCCGCGTGGTCGCGGTACGCGCGGTAGCGCGCCCGCGGCGACGCGGCGGCCAGCCAGGCGGGCGCTTCGGCCGCGAGTGCTGCCGGCCGGATGCCGAAAGGAAAGGGCTGACTGCTGATACTGGCGACCTGCATCGAATACAAATTATCGCGCGTCATCAGGCGGCCGGGCAGGAATTCGAGCGCCAACGCCTGCAGGTAAGAGAGCGTATCGCCGAGCCCGATGATAGGCCGCCGGTGGCCGGTAAGGCCGCCGACGAGCGCGACGATTTCGCGCAGCGTGTACTCGCGCGGACCCGCCAATTCATAGGTTTTGCCGTAAGCTGACCGCGCGTCCAGGCTCGCGACGAGCGCCGCCGCGACATCTTCGACGTATACGGGCTGAAAGCGGGCCTGCGGGCGCGCGAGAAAAATCACCGGCAGGAGCTTTTGCAGGCTCGCAAACAGGTTCACGAACCGGTCCCCGCGGCCGAAAATGACCGACGGGCGGAATATCGTCCAATCGAGCCTGGAGGCGCGCACGAGCGCTTCCGCGGCGCCTTTCGTGCGCAGGTAGCCGCTCGGCCCGCTGACGTCGGCGCCCAGGGCGCTCATGTGGACGTAACGCCGCACGCCCGTTTGCGCGCACGCGGCGATGATCCTAGACGTCAGTCCGACGTGCGCCTGCTCGAAACTCTGCACGTTGCGCCCATCGTGCAACACGCCTACCAGGTTGATCACCGCGTCCACGCCGCGAATGAGCCGCGCGAGCGTCGCCGCGTCATGCACGCTGGCGTCGATCACGTCGACGGTCGGCAGGAGGATCAGCGGTTTGGCGCGCTCACGATCTCGCGTCGGCACGCGCACCAGGTAGCGCTGTGCGCTCAATCTTTGCACGACGTGGCGGCCGACAAAACCGCTGCCCCCGATTACGCAAACCCTGGTCAATTCCATCCGTAGCTACCCATTCCAGTACGACTTAGCCGCCCGGCTCGTCGAGTGGTTTTTCCAGCGTGCGCGAGCGCGGCGCGATCACGCCGATGCGCTCTTTCAAGGTCAGCAGCGTATGCCCGAATTGCTGGCTGTAATAACTCGCGTTGCTCATGACCTTCTTGACGTAGTCGCGCGTCTCGTTGAACGGAATCGATTCGGCGTAGATCGCCGCATCCATCGGCTCGCTGGCGCGCCACGCGCGCGCGCGTCCCGGCCCCGCATTATAGGCTGCCGAGGCCAGCACCGGATGGCTGTCGAGGGTGTCGAGCACGTGTTTCAGATAC
>JBKJMN010000185.1:0-4149 GCA_046596405.1 Burkholderiales bacterium | reverse complement strand
ATCACGCTGACACAGCAGCGCGCCGCGCGCTTCCCATCACGTAAACACTTCGACTTGCATCACCTCACCGGACGGCGAAGTGCAGACCACCACCGCGTAAGCGGTTTAGTTCAACTAAAATTCGTCAGTAAAAATTATTCGGGACATATTCGCAAGTAAAAATTATCCGCCTGTTTGTAACGGACGCCAAGTCTGTTTGACGCAGTACCTGCTGAATCCCCGCTCGCGCATGACAAAACCATTTCAATCGTTTCTCACCGCATGATGAACGGGTTCGGCACTTCCTTCGCGGTCGAGATCCACACGCTTTTCGTCTGCAGGTATTCCTTGATCATTTCCTGTCCGCTTTCGCGCCCGAGGCCGCTTCGCTTATAGCCGCCGAACGGGGAGAGGTAGCTGACCGCGCGGTACGTGTTCACCCATACGGTGCCGGCCTGGAGTTTTTCCGCCATCAGGAAAGCGCGCCGCATGTTCTGCGTCCAAACGCCGGCGGCGAGCCCGAACACTACGTCGTTGCCAATCGCGATGGCCTCTTCTTCGTCCTTGAACGGAATCACCGACAGCACCGGACCGAACACTTCTTCCTGCGCGATGCGCATGGAATTTTTGACGCCGGTGAAGATGGTCGGCTCCACGAACCAGCCGTCGCCGCATTCAGGCCGCGTCGCTTTGGCGCCGCCGAGCGCGGTCGTCACGCCTTCGGATTTCGCGATGTCGATGTAGCTCAATATTTTTTTGTATTGCGGCTGATTGGTGACGGGCCCGACCTGAGTGTCCATGCTCATGGGATCGCCCATCTTCGCGGTCCTGGCGAACGCGACGAGCTTGTCGACGAATTGATCGTGAATCGACTGCTGCACCAGAAGGCGCGAGCCCGCGATGCACGTCTGGCCGGTGGCGGCGAAGATGCCCGAGATCGCGCCTTTCACGGCGTTGTCGATTTCGGCGTCGTCGAACACGATGTTCGGTGACTTGCCGCCGAGCTCCATGCTGACTTTTTTGAGCCCTTTGGCGGCCGCCTCGTAAATCTTCTGGCCGGTCGTGTCGGAACCGGTAAATGCGATCTTCGCAACCAGTGGATGCTCGACGAGCGGCGTGCCTGCTTCAGGCCCGAAGCCGGTAACGACGTTGACGACGCCGGGCGGAAAACCCGCTTCCTCGATGAGCTTCATGAACTCGAGCAGTGATGCAGACGTGTATTCGGACGGCTTCAACACCACTACGTTGCCGGCTGCGAGCGCGGGCGCCAGTTTCCACGCGGTCAGCAACAACGGCGAATTCCACGGAATGATCGCGCCGATAACGCCGAGCGGCTCGAAGCGCGTGTAATTGAACGTGTCGGGCTTGTCGATCGGTATGACCTGGCCCTCGATCTTGTCGGCGAGCCCGCCATAGTAGTAATACCACTGCGCCATGTAGGCGGTCTGCGCGCTCATTTCAGCATAGAGCTTGCCGTTGTCGCGCACTTCAATCTCAGCGAGCGCTTTGGACTTGTCCGTGACCAGGTCACCCAGCTTGCGCAAGAGCGCGCCGCGCTGGGTCGCGGTCATCTTCGGCCATTCGCCGGACGTGAATGCCTTGCGCGCCGCGCGAACTGCGCGGTCGATATCTTCCGCGTTGCCGCGCGGGATCAGCGCCCACGGCTTGCCGGTGAAAGGATTGTGGCTTTCGAAATGCTGGCCCGAGGCGGAGTCGACCCACTGGCCATCGATAAACATCTTGAATGTGACGAGCGTACCTGACGCGGTGTCCATGGATAATCCTCGCTATGAGGTTTTAATTTCCTCTCGCCGTTGCAACGGGGCGAGGGTGAGGGGCGATGTTTAACGCATCATATATTGCTTGAAAAGGCGGGGCGAGGGAGATTGACCGGTGTTTGCATCAACCCGCCGGAATCTTTCACTGGTCCAATTTAACCGCCGCCGAATCGATTACCCGGCTCCATTTCCTGATCTCCGACTGAAAGTAAGCCGCGAATTCTGCCGGTGAATTTCCTCCGGGCTCGGCGCCCTGGCTAACCAGCGCCTGATTGACTTCCGGCGATTTGAGCGCAGACCGCGTCTCCGCCAGCAACCGCTCGACGACGGGCTTGGGCGTCTTTGCCGGTACTAGAATGCCGAACCACGAACTCGACTCGAACCCGGGATAAAACTCCGCGATGGTCGGTATCGTCGGCAGGGAAGGTGCGCGCTTCAGGCTGGTGATGGCAAGCCCCCGCACCTTGCCGCTTTTTACATGCGGCAGCGAGGATACGGTGCTGCTGAACAGCAATTGCACCTGCCCGCCTATCAGGTCGATGAATGCAGGACCGCTACCCTTGTAGGGCACATGGGTCAGCTCGATTTTCGCGGCAGTCTTCAGGAGTTCGGTCGTGAGGTGGATGGAGCTGCCGGTACCCGAAGAACCATAATTCAGCTGCCCCGGCTTGCTGCGCGCCAGCGCGATGAATTCCGGCACGGTAGTCGCGGCGACCGACGGATGGACCACTAGCATGAAGGGCGTCGACGTGACCAGGGTGACGGGAGCGAAGTCCTTGATGGGGTCGTAAGGCAACTTCTTGAACAGGCCGGGGTTGACTGCATGCGTCGTAGAAATCAGCAACAGCGTATAGCCGTCCGGAGGAGATTCCGCCGCGATCTGGGTGCCGATGATAGTGGTAGCTCCGCTGCGGTTGTCCACTACGACGGATTGACCCAGGCTTTCGCCGAGTTTTTTGCTTAGCATGCGGCCGATGGCGTCGCCGGGCCCGCCAGCGCCAAACGGGACGATGAACCGGATCGACTTGGTGGGATAGCTTTGCGCCGTGCCTGCACCAGGGAGGGCGCAGGCGAGAATCGCGCCGGCCACGGCAGCGACCCGCGCTTTTCGACTGTCAAATGTCGCAGACGCGATCATCAGATCACTTCCTCTGCTGCCAGGCTGTCGATATCCGCTTCGGAAAGACCCAAGACGCTGCTGAGTACTTCCCGTGTGTGTTCGCCCAAGCGCGGCGCCGGGCGATCGTAGCTGGGTGGAGTCGCCGACAATTGTGCCGGGTTTGCCAGCGCCGAGACGGATCCGGCGCGCGGATGCGGGATCTGCACATGCATGCCGCGTGCCTTGATGTGCGGATCGTTGAACACCTGCGGTATGTCATTCAGGGGGCCGCACGGCACGCCCTGGCTGGTCAGGCTGTCTATCCACACGCTGACGGGCTTTTGCGCGAATGCTCTTTCAAGCTGCGGCACGAGGTCGGCGCGATGCTTTACCCGCAGCGGGTTAGTGCGAAACCGGTGGTCTTGCGCCAGTTCCGGCAAGCCGAGGATGGCGCACAGCTTGGCAAACTGGCCGTCATTGCCGACCGCCACGACCATGGGGCCGTCCTGCGCCTGGAACATCTGGTAGGGCACGATGCTCGGGTGGCCGGTGCCCATGCGCTGCGGAACGATGCCGCCGATCAGGTAATTCATATTGATGTGCGAGATCGTGGCGATCGTCGTGTCGAGCAGCGACATGTCGATGTGCTGGCCTTCGCCGGAGCGGTCGCGGTGGGCGAGGGCGGTCATCACGGCAAAGCTTGAGTACATGCCGGTGATGACGTCGCAGATCGCCAGCCCGACCTTGGCGGGACCGCCGCCCGGCAGTTCGTCGGGGCCGCCCGTGATGCTCATCAGGCCGCTCATGGCCTGAAAGATGTAGTCGTAGCCGGGGCGGTTTTTGTAGGGACCTGTTTGACCGAAGCCGGTAATCGAGCAGTAGACGAGCCGTGGATTGATTTTGCGCAGGCTTTCGTAGTCGAGACCGTAGCGCTTAAGGTCGCCCACCTTGTAGTTCTCGATGAGTACATCCGAGAGCGCGGCCAGCGCCTTGACGAGGTCTTGGCCGCGCGGTTTAGAGAGGTCTATCGTAACGGACCGCTTGCCGCGGTTGATCGACATGAAATAGGCGGAGTCGTCGGTTTCCGCGCCGGTGGAATCTTTCAAATACGGCGGAAAAGTCCTGGATTCGTCGCCATGGTGAGGACGCTCAACCTTTATGACATCCGCGCCGAAATCGGCGAGGCTCTGCGCGAGAAAGGGACCGGCGAGCACGCGGCTCATATCGAGTACGCGCAGGTGTTCGAGTGCTTTCGGCATGTGGGGGCTCGGTTTCTTCAGTCCGGTATCACAC
>JBKJMN010000051.1:0-5320 GCA_046596405.1 Burkholderiales bacterium | reverse complement strand
GGGAGCGCCGCCTGGCGCTCCGGCTGCGGCGGATGACGTTGCGACCTCGCCTGCAGTGAGCTCCAGTCCATCGCCAGAAAAAAATGCTGCGCCGTCCCTGGCAGCGCAACGAACTCGACCGTCGCCATGGGCTCGATAGCGACGGCGCCAGGGATTTCCCGCCACGTTTCGCAACATGCTTCGCTCATCGCGCCGGCTTCGACGACTACCGAGCGCACGCCGGGTAGTCCGCCGATCGTATTCGCGAGCTGCATCAGTGCCGCGCGCAGCAGGCTGGTCTTTTCCCATTCGCGCAGGCGCTCTTCGCCGACGATGCCGTAGGCAGCCGCGCGGTGCAGGAAAAACCGTTCGCGCAGCGGGTCGAGCTTCAGTTTCGCGTAGCGCGCCGCATCGCGATAGGCTTTGACCGTGCACTCGGCTACGGTCTGCGCGACTTCGGGCAGCTCGCGCAGGCCCGCGTCGAACAGGTAAATTTCATGATCGGCGCGGTAGCCGTCGTGGTACCAGCTCTCGGTAAGCTGGAATTCCATACGCGGCACGGTATGCGCGTGCTGGTAGAGGCACTGCGGCACGAGTTCGATCGCCCCGTGCACGAGTATTTGCGAAACGAGGCGCCAGAAACCGAACGTGTTCGCATCGTAGTAGCAATGGCGCTGGAATATCTCGCGGCGCATGACAGGACACCACAGCATCTCCACCGCGGCGAAGATTTCGCGCCGCGCGCCGCGTTCGAAGCGCAATTTACGCTCCGTCAACGGCAAGGTCCCGAGCACGCGGTCGGCGACCGGGTCCCATTCCTGATGACCGCCGAATACCGCGGCAACGCCGGCATCCGCGTCCAAAGCAGCCAGCGCGGCGCGGATGCCCTCGAGCAATATGCGATCGTCGTCGCA
The DNA here is from genome assembly GCA_046596405.1 of Burkholderiales bacterium. Taxonomy (GTDB): domain Bacteria; phylum Pseudomonadota; class Gammaproteobacteria; order Burkholderiales; family SG8-41; genus PALSA-1004. The sequence continues at coordinate 4,427 of JBKJMN010000051.1, read as the reverse complement.
CAGCAGGTATAGATACTTGCCCGTCCCCAGCCGCATGCAGGTATCGCTGTTGGCAGCAGCGCCGCGGTTCACCGCCTGCCGCGCATAACGCAGCCCGCGAAACCGGCCCTGAAAACCCTTGACCATCGCTGCGGTGCCATCGGTCGACGCGTTGTCGGAGACTACTATCTCCCAGTCCGCGCCGCCGTTCGCCGCCAAGTGCTCAAGCGTGCGTCGCAAAATTTCGCAACGCTGAAACGTCGGGATGCAGATGCTCAGCAGCGCAGGTCCGTCGCGCGATGCCGTCTCCCAGAACGCGCCCCCGGCACCGCGTGAAAACCGGTCACGGAATAGCTTACCGAGCATGCCGCCGGCCTCCGTTATAACGCTCGCGCGCGGTTTCGACGATGCGCGGAATCAGGGTGTGATAATCGATGCCGACGAAGCACAGATTGCGGCCTAGCGTATTGGGCGTCAGGTCCGAGTTGGGATTCGCTTCGATGAAGACGAGACGGCCCTCGTCCGTCAGCCGGAAGTCGAGCCGCGCATAGTCTCTCAACTGCAGGGCGCGGAAAGCTTGCGCGCCGTAATCCTTCACTTGCTTGAGCACGCGCGGCGGCAATTTCGCGAGGCGATAGCGGACGCGCCACTTGGTGCGGTATGCGCCGTCGTTTTTCAGCCGATAAGTCGCGAATTTTGGCGCCGATGCTTGCCTGCTGCCGACGACCATTTCGGTCGGTGCCAGCACGCGCGGTTCATTGCCGAGCACCCCGACGTAAATATCGCGGCCCGGGATGAATTCCTCGCAGACCACCGGCTCGTGCAGCCGCGAGCGAATCGCCCGCACGCGCTCGCGCAGTTCGTGCAGCGTGCGCACGAGAGAATTTTTGCCGATCTCGTCGGAGCCGTCGCCGAACTGGGGCTTCACCAGCAGCGGGAACGGCAAGCCCGGGTTCTCGATGCGATCGCGCAGTCCCAGCGTGAACGAGCACGGCACGTCGACGCCGGCGGCTGCGACGAGATGTGCGGAGAGCGCTTTGTCCCGGCAGATTTGCAGGCCGGCGGGGCCGGTGCCTGTATAGCGCAGCTTCATGATGTCGAGCAGGCCGGCGATCGCATGGTCGAGCTTGCGGTCGCCATCGACCCATTCGGTCAGGTTGAACACGATGCGCGGCTTGAGTTTCTTCAGTTCGGCGAGCGTCGCGCCCACGTCGGGACCGAACGGGACTACCGCCGTCGAAGCGTAACGCGGCCGCAGCGCGTGGTAGACGTGCTCTTCCATGCTTGCGCGATCGAGCACGAACCGCCCGCGCGCATTGCGTTCCCCGTTTTCCGCGTCGACGAGCATCGCCACGTCGCAGCGTTCGCTGCCTGACTTGCGTTGCGCCATGCGCGGATTGTACCTGTACCGGCATGACGTTGCGTTCATGGGCGGGCACTGATATCGTGCGGCGATTCGCAACATAAATCCGCCCCTGGAGGAAGTATGAAGTTCACCGCAATCGCGCTCGCTTTAGCCGCCGCCGCGTTCAGCACGACGGCACCGGCCCAGCCGTGTCCCGACAAGAATCTCAACTATTATCAGGCGTTCCCCGCCGGCGGCGAATCGGACATTTCAGCGCGCCATCAACAGCTCGTGCTCAAAAAGAAATGCCCGGCGATCGAAACCATTATCCAGTACAAGCCCGGCGCCGGCGGCGGCCTCATGTGGGCGCAGATGAACGGATTACCCAATGACGGCCTGAACGTCGTTGGCGTCAACCTGCCGCATATCGTGCTGCAGCCGCTCGAAGGCCAGGTCCAATACAAGACGGAGGACATTACGCCGGTCTACTGGTTCCACTTCACGCCGGACGCCATCGTCGTCTCGAACGACAGCCCCATTAAGAACTTCGCCGACCTGGTCAGAATGGCCAAGGCACAACCGGGGAAACTCACCCTGGGCGGTTCGGGAACCAACTCGGCCAACCACGCCGCGCATGAAAAACTCCAGGCGGTGGCCGGCATCCAGACCACTTATGTGCCGTACAAGGGCACCGGCGATCTGACACCGGCGGTGATCGGCCAGCAGGTAACCGGCGCGATGTCATACACGGCTTTCGCCATCAACACCAAAGACCGGGTGCGCGCGCTCGCAGTGGCGATGGACAAGCGCCATCCGCTGCTGCCCGACGTGCCGACGTTCAAGGAACTCGGCTTCGACTGGATCGACGGCGCTTTCCGCGGCATCGGCATGCCGAAATCCACCTCGCCCGAAGCGCGCAAGCGCATGTCGGATCTGTGGGCGTCGCTCAACAACGACCCCGAGATGAAAGAGCTCGCATTCAAGAGCGGCTTCGAGCTGGTGAACGTGGGCGTCGATCGGATGGACGCGTTTATGAAAGAGCGCACCAAGGCTTATACCGAAGTCGCCAAGCGGCTGGGTCTCGGCAAGTAGGCAAGCTGGTTCAAAATAAACGGGCGAGGCATCTGCCTCGCCCTTTTTATTTAAGCGGATTTCAGGACGCCAGCACCAACGCCATCGCGACTGCACCAGGCAGAGCCTGCACAAACAGTATTTTCCTGCTCGCCGTCATGGCGCCGAAGACACCTGCAATGACGACGCAGCCGAGAAAGAACAGTTTGACCGCGTGGCCGTGAGGACCCGGCAGCAGTCCCCACACCAGTCCCGCCGCGAGGAAGCCGTTGTACAAGCCCTGGTTCGCCGCCAGCGAACTGCTCGCCGCGGCGAACTCCGGGGTCAGCCGGAACACCCTGCGCCCCAGCGGCTTGTCCCAGAAAAACATTTCGAGCACGAGAAAATACAGGTGCAGCAGGGCCACCAGCGCAACGGCGATATCGGCAGCGATGGTCATCGACGCGCTTGCGCTTACTTGAGATTCGCAATCTTTCGCGCGCTACCGGTCAGCTCGAGCACATGCATGCCGGTGTTGGCGCGATCGACGATATAGATATACCCGCGGTCGTCGACTTCGACATTGTTGGTCTGGATCGCTATCTTGCAGCGCTCCACGCCGTTGATCCTCAAGCATCGCCTGGCGGTGTTATTCGAAATCGCGGGAATGTAATAAGCGACCTCCTTCGGCGTAAACGGATCGCGGATGTCGACGACACGCAACCCTGCGTTGAACCACGAGATAAACACCAGCTTCTTGTAATAGATAGGCCCCATGTCCTCGTGCGACGCGTGAGCGCCGAAGCGTCCGCCGCGCGCGCAGAAATCGCCCGGCGTCTCGGGCACGTAATAGTTGGAAACGCTGTACGGCTTCGTCTCGTCCGTGATGTCGACCATGAACATCATATGGTTGTCTTCATGACACTCGTTTTGCGTGGATTCGTTGACCACCAGCAGAAAGTCGCGCTTGGCCGGCTTGCCGCTGCGGAAATCGCCGGTCTTGGGATGAAATTTCTCGAACGCCGGCACGTCCATGCCCATGATCGGGTACGTCGTGTGCGCGCCTACCGTAGGGTACATGTCGACGCGGCTGATTTGCGGATAGAGCAGGTTCTCCGCGGTCGGCGCGAACGGATCGCTGGCCGCCGGGTTCCCCTTCAGCAATTTGTCGCGGTCGACGATCTGGATCACGCCGCCGAGCAGCGTGCCGTAGCCGAAATAGACGCGATTGCCGAGCACGATGGGACCGTGCGTGTCTTCCGGCACGCTATCGCCCGCCGCTCCCGGCTGCTGGCCGACGAGCGCAAAGTTGCGGATGAACTTCGGATGCGCGGGGTCCGACAAGTCGTAAATCTTCGTCATCCTCTTCGTGCGCCACTTCTCCGGCCGTCCGTCCGATATCAGGTACGCGATGCCCGTATCACACTCCCACCAGTTCTTGTGCGTGTCCTTGAGGCCGCCGACCACGGTCGTGATCAAGCTCGGCTTCTCGGGATGGCTCACGTCCCACACTTCCTGCGACGTGGTGCCGCCGGTGCGCAGCATATAAATTTTGGCGGGATCCCCTTTCGGCAGCTTCTTGCCCTCGCAGATGCGCACCATTTGCGCGCCGCCCTGCTCGCCCAGCCCCGGCTCGCCCGGAATGTGGGTCAGGTATTTCGGATGCTTCGGATCGGTGACATCGACGACCGAGGTGCCGTTGTTTTCTTTCTGCTTCGTCAGCGGATTCACCGGCTGCGGAATTTCCTGGGTGCCGCCATGATGACCGATGTAGGCGATGTAGCGGTCGCCCTGGTGTTGAATCACGGGCTGATACGCGCTGCGCGCCTGCAGGTCGCTGTAGCCGACCAGCCGCATGTTTTTGGACTCGACTTTGCGCGACGCCGGATGGACGTAAGGCGCATCCGCCGCCACTGCATGATCCGCAACCAGCGCGGCCACGCAAGCCAGCGCGGGTACGGCACGATTGAATAACTTCCGATAACGTTGCATGGATCTCCCCGGGATGATTTGCCGCGGCCATCGAACCGTGGCCGGTATGTACTATGATTAC
>JBKJMN010000012.1:0-5173 GCA_046596405.1 Burkholderiales bacterium | reverse complement strand
GGACTTCGACGCCGATCGACGCATCGACGGTGATGCCGAGCCGCCGCATGATCGAGAAGAGCTCGTCGTGCGTGCCGATGCCCGCGCCGCGCGTGGCGAGATCGTCGGCAACGCGCTCGAACACTTCGACGTGCCAGCCGAGCGCGTGCAAAAGGTTGGCGGCAAACAAGCCGCCGAGTGAACCGCCAATCACCAGCGCACGTTGCTGCGCACCTGCCGTTTTACGCATCGCGTTATCATAGCGGCAATTCATCGACGGCGGAATTGACCATGGACGTATGGAACGGCAGCAACGACCCAGCGTGGGATACAGCGCAGGAAGAATTATTCGCGGCCGGCGTGACCGACGGCCTGCCCGTAACGCCGCCGACGCGCGAACGTGTCGATGCGATGCTCGAGCACTGCGGCTTCGACGGCGCTGAAGTCGTGATTACGCTGCCGCCGGCATTCGAGGAAGCGACGTGGCGCGATATCGCGATCAATGCGGTGATGGCGGGTTGCCTGCCGGCTCATCTGCCGGTGGTCGGCGCCGCGGTCGATGCGCTGGCCGCGCCCGAATTCAATCTGATCGGCGTTGCGACCACGACCGGTTCCGCCTGGCCGATCGTGATCGTGAACGGTCCGGTCGTTGCGCGGCTCGGCATGAATGTGGAAAGCAACGTGCTCGGGCCGGGCAACCGTGCCAATGCGGCTATCGGGCGTGCGGTAAACCTTGCGCTGCGCAATATCGGCGGCGCAAAACCGGGTGAGCTCGACATGGCGACTTTGGGCCAGCCCGCCAAGTACACGTGCTGCTTCGCGGAAAACGAAGCGGCGAGTCCATGGCCCGCGCTGCACGTCGAGCGCGGCTTCGCCAGGGACGCCAGCGTCGTCACCATCGTCGGTATCGCCGGCTCGGTCGAAATCGTCGACTCGGTCAGCAACACGCCGCAGGACCTTGCGCAAACCTACGCGCAATCAATGCTGATCGCGGGTAGCGCCGGCGGCGGCGGCTTTGGCCTCCTGGGCGGCGGCGAGCCGCTGCTGCTCATCCCGCCCGAGATAGCGAACACGTTTGAGCGCGGGGGCTGCAGCAAGGCGCAGGTCAAAGCATTGATCTGGGAACGCGCGATGCTGCCGCTCGATCGCTTGTCGCCGGCAGTGCGCGAACACCAGAAAACTTTGCGGGTGTCCGCCGAAGACGGCACCGTCGATGGGCCGCTGCGCATCGCGCGCAACGCCGACGACGTGATGATCGTCGTCACCGGCGGCGTCGGGGTCAAGGCTGCGTATATGCCGACGTGGGGTGGGACGACGAAGGCGGTGAGCCGGCTGATACGCGAGCGTCGTTAAGAAGTTAACGCAAACAAACGCCGCCAAGTTCAAAACAATATCATGCAATTAATCGAGCCTGATCACTGTAAGCACGGTCGAGACGCCAGACTGATTTCTATCTCTATAGCTTTCGCCGCCGCACTCGCGCTCACCGCGCCAAATGCCGATGCCGACAGGATCGCCGCCGCAAACTTCGAGGCTCCGGTTGATCGCTACGGGCATTTCGCGCTTGGGCGGCCGCACGAATACGCGCGCGTATCGGCGACGACCGACGCAGGGCAGCACCTTATATTCGAATTGCCGGAGAACGAAGTATTCGAGGATCTGGCGCCGCGCATCGTAAGGCTGGTGGCAGGCGAGCCGGAAGAGATTCTCGCCATTGTCAGCAGTCGCACCACAGGCTCGCGGCTCATGATGCTTCGATTGAGCGGTGGTCGTCTTGAGATAAGCGCGCAATCTCCACCGATCGGGACGCCGATGCGCTGGCTGAATCCGGTCGGAGTCGTCGATCTGGACGGCGACGGGCGTGCTGAGATCGCCGCCGTTATCACGCCGCACATCGGCGGCACGCTGAAAGTTTATCGAAGGCAAGGCAGGATGCTCGTCGAGATCTCGGCGCTTGATGGATTCTCGAATCATGTGTACCGCAGTACGGAATTGGCGTTATCGCTACCATTTTCGATCGCCGGCAAGATGCGCCTGTTAGTGCCGGACTCAACACGCCTCCAACTTCGTATCGTCGGGCTGGAGAACGGCCGCCTCGTCGAGACCGGCCGGTGCCCTCTGCCCTCGCCGGTGACTGGCGCAACGCAGGTGGTTTCGCCCTCCGAGGTCTCGCTCGGGCTGCTCTCCGGGCGAAAGCTAATTGTTCCAAATGATTGCTCCAGGTAACGGGGTGCCGCGAGGTCCAAGTTGCGAGTCAGCTGCGTGGCGCCCCGGCGCAAGACACTTCGCGATCACGGCTTCCCGGTAGGCCTTGCTGAAATAGCGCCGTCCGTTGCTCGTTATCCGCACTGGCTCGCCCGCTACAACCGTCGAACGCTTGTCCATCTTGGTGTCCCCTCCTGCGTTGGTGGACACTATCCTCAACGCCAACCGCTATCCTAACAAGAGGGCCGTGACCGGACGCTTTGGTAAACGTTCGAACATGGCTTGAACGAGATCGTTGCTCGACGTCGGAAACCCGTGATTCACGGCGAGGATAGCTAGTATTTTTACGGCAGCGACCGGTTGGCGGGCATTCAGCGCATCGAGTCGCGCAAAGAATTTCTGCGCCGGGTCGGCTGAGTTCCCCCAACCGTACGTATTTAGTCGAAACGTTCACGTCCGGCAGACCCGCGAATTCGCCAAGATATCGGGTTAGGTCGAAATGAGGCTCGGATGAAAGTATCTGCTCCACCAACACGTCTTCCTGTATTCGCAACTCGCGGTTTTCTCCGACCTTTCTTTCCTGAACCAGTTTTTGCTTTTTGCATATAGTGAATTACAACTCGCAACCTTAACTGGATACAGCCGCCACTTTGGCCCGCGCCGTGTGCAGTTTTTTGTAGCTGTCGATCAGGCGTTCGTGCCTGTCGAGCCCCTCCAGTTTCATACTCGTAGGCGTTAAGCCGAAGAAGCGCACACTGCCCTCCACTGACCCCATCACCGCATCCATCCGCGGGTGGCCAAACATCCGGCGGAAATTCACCGCGTAATCGTCCAGTTCCAGGCCGTCGTCCAGCAGCACCTCCAGCACCACATTCAAGGCCTGATAAAACAATCCGCGCTCGACCGTGTTTTCGTTATATTGAAGAAAGGCTCCCACCAGCTCTTTCGCCGCTTCAAATTGCTTCAAGGCGAGATGAATCAGCAGCTTCAACTCCTGAATTGTTAACTGACCCCAGGCTGTATTCTCGTCAAATTCGACGCCGATCAATGTGATTATGTCGGTGTAATCATCCAGCTCACTATCTTCTAAACGCTTAAGCAGTGCTTTTAATTTGGTATCGTTCAGGCGATGCAAGTTCAGGATATCGGCGCGGAACGACAGCGCCTTGTTGGAGTTATCCCAGATCAAATCCTCGACCGGATAAATTTCGGAATAATCCGGCACCAAAATGCGGCAGGCCGTGGCGCCTAAATTGTCATACACCGCCATGTACGATTCTTTGCCCAGGTTTTCGAGAATGCCAAACAACACTGCGGCCTCCTCGGCATTGGAGTTTTTACCCTGGCCGGAAAAATCCCACTCAACAAAATCGAAATCGGCCTTGGCACTGAAAAAGCGCCACGACACCACGCCGGTGGAATCAATAAAGTGCTCGACGAAGTTGTTCGGCTCAGTCACCGCGTTACTTTCAAAGGTGGGCTGAGGCAAATCGTTCAGGCCTTCAAAACTGCGCCCCTGAAGCAATTCCGTAAGACTGCGTTCCAGCGCCACCTCAAAGCTCGGGTGCGCCCCGAACGAGGCAAACACTCCGCCCGTACGCGGGTTCATCAAAGTGACGCACATTACCGGGTACGTCCCGCCCAGCGACGCATCCTTCACCAGCACCGGAAAGCCCTGCTCTTCCAACCCCCGAATGCCGGCCAGAATACCGGGATATTTCGCCATGACTTCCTGCGGCACATCAGGCAGTGCGATTTCACCTTCGAGAATTTCGCGTTTCACCGCCCGCTCGAAAATTTCCGACAGGCACTGCACCTGCGCTTCGGCCAGCGTATTGCCGGCACTCATGCCATTGCTGAGGAACAGGTTGTCGATCAGGTTGGTCGGGAAATACACCACCTTGCCGTCCGACTGGCGCACATACGGCAGCGCGCAGATGCCGCGCTTTACATTGCCGGAGTTGGTGTCGTACAAATGCGAGCCATGCAACTCGCCATCCGCGTTGTAAATCCTTAGACAGTGCTCGTCGAGAATTTCGGCCGGCAGCGCATTTTTACGGCCAGGCTTGAACCAGCGCTCGTTGGGGTAATGCACAAACGCCGCGTTGGCGATGTCTTCGCCCCAAAACTGATCGTTGTAGAAATGATTGCAATTCACGCGCTCGATAAATTCGCCCAACGCCGACGCCAACGCGCTTTCTTTGGTCGATCCCTTGCCATTGGTAAAACACATCGGCGAGTGCGCATCGCGGATATGCAGCGACCACACATTGGGAACAATATTGCGCCACGAAGCGATTTCAATCTTCATGCCCAAACCCGCCAACACTCTCGACATATTGGCGATGGTTTGCTCCAGCGGCAGATCCTTGCCTGTGATACAGGTGCTCGCCTCAGAACCCGCGCTCGTACTCCGACCCGGCATCAGCAACGCCTGAGCATCGGCGTCCAGATTTGCCACCTCTTCAATCACAAACTCAGGCCCGGCTTGCACCGCCTTTTTCACCGTACAACGATCGATGGAGCGCAAAATGCCCTGGCGGTCTTTGGCGGAGAGGTCCGCTGGCAACTCGACCTGAATCTTGAAAGTCTGCTTGTAGCGGTTTTCCGGATCAACAATGTTGTTCTGCGACAGGCGGATGTTGTCGGTAGGAATGCCGCGGGTTTCGCAGTACAACTTCACGAAGTAGGCCGCACACAACGCCGATGAAGCGAGAAAGTAATCGAACGGACCCGGGGCCGAGCCATCGCCCTTGTAACGGATAGGTTGATCGGACACCACCGTGAAGTCATCGAACTTGGCTTCAAGACGAAGCTTGTCGAGAAAGTTGACCTTGATTTCCATTGGAGCTCCGAAATAGCGTGATTTAGTCGCTATTGTCCGGTTTTTTCAGCCGGAATCCTGTACTTTTCAGCAAGGGGCGCTGAACGGCGTCACAGATGAAAAAAGCGCTAGTGAATATGAGGCTGACGGCGGAGCAGGCCAAGT
>JBKJMN010000353.1:0-3022 GCA_046596405.1 Burkholderiales bacterium | reverse complement strand
TGATCGCGGCTCGCCAGCGCTTCGGGCGGTATGTCTTCGGCCATCAGCAGCTTAAGCCAGTCGAGAAGTTCGGAGGTCGACGGCTTCTTCTTGAGGCCCGGCACGTCGCGGATCTCGAAGAACGCTTCAAGCGCTTCCTTAAGAAGCGCCTTTTTCAGACCCGGAAAATGCACGCCGACGATTTTTTCCATCGTCTCCTGGTCGGGGAAGCGGATGTAATGGAAAAAGCAGCGCCGCAAAAATGCGTCCGGCAGTTCTTTTTCGTTGTTGCTGGTAATGATGACCAGCGGGCGGTGGCGCGCCTTGATGAGCTGCTGCGTCTCGTACACATAGAATTCCATGCGGTCGAGTTCGCGCAGCAAGTCGTTGGGAAACTCGATGTCGGCCTTGTCGACTTCGTCGATCAGCAGCACCGACTGCTGTTCCGAATCAAACGCGTTCCACAACATGCCGCGCACGATGTAATTGCTGATGTCGTGCACCTTGGGGTCGCCCAGCTGCGAATCGCGCAACCGCGATACCGCGTCGTATTCGTACAGGCCGTGCTGTGCCTTCATGGTGGACTTGATGTGCCACTCGTACAAAGGCCGCTTCAGCGCCTTGGCGACTTCCAGCGCCAGCATGGTCTTGCCGGTGCCCGGCTCGCCCTTTATCAGGAGCGGCCGCTCGAGCGTGATCGCCGCGTTGACCGCCATCATCAATTCCTGCGTAGCGACGTAATTATCGGTGCCTTCGAAGCGAGACATATGTGCTGTTACCTTGAGTAAATTGAAGACGCCGGCGGCGACTCCCCGGCGGCGTGCGTTAAACCGCGCCTGCGGCGTCGGTACGAATGAACGCGACCCCGATTATAAGATATTAATGTTCTGCCTTATCTCTATTCGGAGCCGGTGACTGCGACTACATCACTTTCAAACTGCCGCGCGCGCCGGCCCGTCAGCGACATAAAGACGGCGCGAGAAGCTTTACTCATGCAGGTTGCGGCAGTCACGCGAGGTCGTCCCGCCGGTCGATATCCTGCAGTACGCCCGGGTCGTCGCATTCGATCAGCAAGAGCTCGCCTTGGTGCGCGGCGATAATGTCACGCGCGCCGGCATCGCCGTCGAGCGCAGCCAGCTGCGCGCCGAACCGCTTGCCCAACCCGACCGGATGACCGCGCTGGCCCTTATACACGGGCGCAACGAGTTCCGCGCCCTCAGCGAGCTCGCGCGCCACGGCCACGATGGTGGCGGGCTTGATCCGCGGCATATCGGCGAGCGCGACAATCCAGCCGCCGGCGCCACGCCGCTGCGCGACGCCGTGCGCGAGACTCGCGCCCATGCCGCGCGCCGCATCGGCGAACATCGTGACGTTGCACCCTTCCTGCTCGAGCACGTCAGCGAGCGGAAAATCGCCCAGCTTGACGACTGCCACGACGTCGAGACCTGCCGCACTGAGATTGCGCGCCGCGTGAGCGCCGATAGCGACGCCGTCGGGCATGGGATGCAGCAGTTTGTCGCCGCCGAAGCGCGAGCCGGAACCAGCGGCGAGGAGGATTGCGGCGATTTCCAATCGAGATACCGGATAGAGACAAGCGGGTCATTATATAATCAACCCCGCGATAGTCGAGCAGTCGCGAATGCGCCGCTCAATATCGCACCACTGACACGAATTGGATTGGACATGCCCAAACTCGCCGCGAACCTGACGATGCTGTTCAACGAAGTGGATTTTCTGGACCGCTTTGCCGCGGCCGCCAAGGCGGGCTTCAAAGGCGTGGAGTATCTGTTTCCGTACGATTACGACAAGAGCGTGCTGAAGCAGAAACTCGCCGAGCACGCGCTGACCCAGGTACTGCACAACCTGCCCGCCGGCAATTGGGCCGCGGGCGAACGCGGCATCGGTTGCCATCCCGACCGCATCGCCGAATTCGAAACCGGCGTCGACACGGCGATCGAGTACGCGACGGCACTCGGCTGCAAGCAGGTCAATTGCCTCGCCGGCGTGCGCCCGTCCGGCCTCGATCCTATCGATGCGCGCGAAACTTTCGTCAAGAATCTTCAGTTCGCGGCCGCGCGCCTGAAAGCGGCCGGTATCAAGCTGCTGATCGAGGCGATCAACACGCGCGACATCCCGGGTTTTTTCCTGTGTAATACACGGCAAGCGGTCGACATAATCAAGGCGGTCGGCTCCGACAACCTGTTCGTGCAGTACGACATCTATCATATGCAGATCATGGAAGGCGACCTCGCGCCGACCATCGAAAAGCATCTGAAGCTCATTCCGCACATGCAGCTCGCCGACACGCCGGGCCGCCACGAGCCGGGCACCGGCGAAATTAATTACGGCTATCTGCTGCCGCATATCGACAAGCTCGGCTATCAGGGCTGGATCGGCTGCGAGTACAAGCCGGCCGCCAAGACCGTCGATGGTCTGGGCTGGATGAAGCCCTATTTAAGATAACGGCAAAATCCTTGCCACAGAGGACACAGAGAACACAGAGAAATGCAAAAACAATCTGAAGTCTTTTCCTCTGTGTCCTCTGTGAACTCTGTGGCTAAAAGCTTTTTCGACTTAACTTAAGTGAGATAAAAATGGCAAATATCGGATTCATCGGTCTCGGCATCATGGGCAAGCCCATGGCGGCGAACCTGATCAAGGGCGGGCACCAGCTGTTTCTGAGTTCGCGCAGCAACGTTCCCGCCGAACTCACCGCCGCGGGCGGTACGGCGTGCGCGACGGCGAAGGAAGTCGCGCAGAAATCGGACATCGTGATCATCATGGTGCCGGACACGCCGGACGTCGAAAAAGTATTGTTCGGCGCGAACGGCGTTGCCGAGGGCCTTTCCAAAGGCAAAATCGTCGTCGACATGAGCTCGATCTCGCCGATCGAAACCAAGAACTACGCGAAGCGCATCAACGAACTCGGGTGCGAATATCTGGACGCGCCGGTGTCGGGCGGCGAAGTCGGCGCGAAGAACGCGGCGCTCACGATCATGATCGGCGGCAGCGAGGCGGCGTTCGCTAAAGTGAAGCCGCTCTT
>JBKJMN010000095.1:0-8704 GCA_046596405.1 Burkholderiales bacterium | reverse complement strand
GAAACATGGTCTATACACAGCGGACCCCATGGACGCTCGTCATGGGGATCAGCATGGTCGCTTACGCCTATATGGTGCAGGCCGGCGTACTTGATGCGATGATAATCAAACCGTTGAATACCGGGCGGTTCGCCGGCGAAATGCAGATGCTCGGCTACGCGTTCGGCGGCATCGCCATTGCGGTCGGCCTCTGGCAGTTGCTTGCGCAGACCGCTGAAGGTCACGTCGATTATTACCTGTCCACCATCGGCGGCGTGACGTTCATCATGTTGATCGCCTTCATAGTCAAATGGGGACTCGATCCGCTGATGGCGATGTGGGCGCAGCAGGCGCAGCCGTCGCTCGGCTTCAATTTCGCCAGCGTGATGAACCTTAATTACGTGGTGATGGGCATCGTCGCCGGCATCGTTACCGTCAACGTGTTCAAGGTTCCGGGCTGGGCGGAGAACGGCGTGCGGCTGTCGCGACTCGGTCTGAAGACCGGCGTAATTCTGCTTGGCGCGCTGTATAGTTTTGCCGAGCTCGAGCAGCTCGGCAAGTTGTCGGTCGTGCTGATCGGCGTGTTCGTGCTCGGTTCTCTCTGGCTGGTGCTGTGGTGGGGGGCGCGCCAAAACCTGCCGAACTCGATGACCGGCGTGCTGTCCGCCGGAGTCGGCGTGTGCGGCGTGTCGGCGGCAGTCGCTGCTGCGCCCGTAGTCCAGGCCAAGTCGACCGAAATCGCGTACACGATCGGCACCATTCTGCTGTTCGGCGTCATCTGCATGTTTGTATTCCCGATAGTCGGCAAGGCGCTTGGTATGGGATACATCACGTTCGGCGCGTGGGCCGGCACCGGGATTTTGAACTCTGCACAGGTGGCCGGTGCTGCGCTCGCCTTCCAGCCCGACGGCATCGAGACGCTGAAAGTCGCGGAAATCTTCAACATCACGCGCGTATTGTTCCTGCCGATCATCGTGATCTGGCTCGCGATCTGGTACGTGAAGCGCGAAGTCGGCGCGCAAAAAGTCGATGTCGGCCAGGTGCTGGTCAGCAAATTCCCGGTGTTCGTGCTCGGTTTCATCGTCCTCTTTCTGCTGTCGTCGACCGGCATATTCGCACCGGCGCGCCACTACCAGGGTGCGTACTTCGACAACAGCGACAAGGTGATGATCAAAAAGGACCGCGCGGGCAAGGAGGTCAATAATTACCTGAAGGACAGTGACCTTGACGTGTTGAAGAAAGAGAGCGAGAAAATCAGGCGCGACGACCAGAAGGCCGCCCTGCAGCGTCTTGTCGAGAACAAGAAGCTGATGTCGATCGAGGACGACGATACACTGCGCGGCGTGGTTAATGCCAAGGTCCTGTCGAAAGAGGGCAACGCCGTGCTGGTGAAGGCGCACCGCGCGGTGCGCCATACCGCGGCCAAGATCGCGATGTTCCGTGATCTGATCGCGTGGTTCTTCACGTTCGGTCTGGTCGGGCTCGGCATGCAGATCACGATGTCGTCGATCAAACAGGCGGGCGGGCAGCCTTTGATTATCGGCAGTGTGGTCGGCGTATTGAAGGCCGTCGGTTCGCTGATTGTGGTCATGCTGTTCGTCCACGAAACTATCTGAGGAGAATGCAAAATGGCGGAGGAAAAATTCGACCGTGGTTCGGCCCTTACGATATTCAAGAACGACCGCCACGAGGATTTCATGGCGCTGGGGATTTCGCTCGTTATCGCGCTTCTGGTCTATCTGTTCGTCTGACAGGCGGTGAGTCATGAGTCCCGGTGCCGCGGTTGCGCGACACCGGGATTTTATTTGCCATGCCGGATTTCTCCCACGTATTGATCGCCAGCCACGGCACTCCCGGTGCCCAGGCGGCGGAACGCGCCGCGCTCGGCTGGTGCCGCGCCGGCGGCCGCTTGTCGCACCTGGTGGTCGTGCCGGACCTGTGGCGCGGCATGCAGGGAGATGACTGGCTGAACAATGCCTCAACCCGCGATGCGTACGGCAAATATGTGGAGAACGAGTTGCAGCGCGAAATCGACGCTCACGTCGGGCGGCTGCGCGCGCAGGCGGTGGCGGCCGGCATCGGATACGAATTCAAAACCGTGCTCGGCAAACCGACGGAATGCCTCGTGGCTTACAGCGACGAGATCGCGCCGGCGCTGATCGTGATTGGCGCGCCGCGTCCGCGCGGGCTGCCCGGACTGCGCTCGCGCATGTATCCCGAGCAGCTGGTTGGCGCGTTGGCGGCGCCTCTTCTTGTCATTCCATATCCGCGATGACCCTGCCGCCGGCGCGCGATGCATCGTGGGTCAGCGTGGATACGCCGCTCGACCTCGCTGCGCTGCGCGACTTTTGCGCGGACATCGAGCGTCTGTTCCGCATCAATCCCTACCTTGAATTCGTGACATGGCAGCGTAGCGGCGCCGACGGCCACCACGCGCGCTACCGCAATTTAAGCAATCATCAGAGCGTGACGGTCGATATGCGGATCGAGCGCGAGTCGGTTGACGTGTTCTCGCTGGTCTATAGCGATGGCATCAAGGCGCGTACCCGCTGGGAGCTCGAGCCCCTTGCCGCGGGCAGCCGGCTGACGATTACCGATGATTACTCGCGGCTGCCGGACGCCGAGCGCACCGTGCGCATCGACGAAGTCGACAAGAGCTTGAGCGCGTGGGGGTGGGCTCTGCACGAATATCTCCAGCGCGAGCGGCGGTGGGGCGGCTGCGCGCCGTGGCGCTGGTACATGCGCCGGTGTTGGTTGCCGATGACGCCGCGGGCGCGCCGGATAACTTATATGCTGGTGCTGCTAACAGCCGCGGAGATGGTGTTGATAATGCTCGGAGCGCTGATTTACTCGCTGGAATTTTCGCGCTGACCGGATGCTCTACGCTGACGCCATCTCGGGCTGGGGAGGTTGAAATTCGGGATACCCCCCCAATGTGTGGGGTAATTATTGCCATTCTGCACGGGAAACCACCATGCGATTCGATAAATTTACCACCAAGTTCCAACAGGCATTCGCCGACGCCCAAAGTCTCGCGGTCGGGCACGACAACCCGTACATAGAGCCGCAGCACCTGCTGGCGGCACTGCTCGATCAGCAGGAAGGCGGCACGGCGTCGCTGCTGTCGCGGGCAGGGGGCAACGTGCCTGCGCTCAAAACCGGGCTGACCGCGGCGATCGGCCGGTTGCCGCGGGTCGAAGGCCAAGGTGGCGAGGTCAATGTCTCGCGCGAGCTCGCCAATCTGCTCAACCTGACCGACAAGGAAGCGCAGAAGCAGGGCGATCAGTTCATCGCGTCCGAACTGTTCCTGCTCGCGCTGACGCAGGACAAAGGCGATACCGGCCGCCTGCTCAAGCAGCATGGCGGCTCGCGGGCGGCAATCGAGCAGGCAATCAAGACGGTGCGCGGCGGCGAAAAAGTCGACAGCGCCGAAGCCGAAGGCACGCGCGAAGCGCTGAAAAAATATACCGTCGACCTGACCGAGCGCGCGCGCTCGGGCAAACTCGACCCGGTCATCGGGCGTGACGATGAAATTCGCCGCGTAATCCAGATTCTGCAGCGGCGAACCAAGAACAATCCGGTGCTCATCGGCGAGCCGGGCGTCGGCAAGACGGCGATCGTCGAGGGCCTCGCGCAGCGCATCATCAATGACGAAGTCCCCGAGACACTCAAGGGCAAGCGCGTGCTGTCGCTCGACATGGCGATGCTGCTCGCCGGCGCCAAGTATCGAGGCGAATTTGAGGAGCGTCTGAAGTCCGTGCTGAAGGAAATCGCCCAGGACCCCGGGCGCAACATCATTTTCATCGACGAATTACATACGATGGTCGGCGCCGGCAAGGCGGAAGGCGCGATCGACGCCGGCAACATGCTTAAGCCCGCGCTCGCGCGCGGCGAGCTGCATTGCGTTGGCGCAACCACGCTCGATGAATACCGGAAATACGTCGAGAAGGACGCGGCGCTCGAGCGCCGTTTCCAGAAGGTCATCGTGGGCGAGCCGTCGGTCGAAAGCACGATCGCTATCCTGCGCGGCCTGCAGGAAAAATACGAAGTGCACCACGGCGTCGAAATCACCGACCCCGCAATCGTCGCGGCGGCCGAGTTGTCGCACCGCTACATCACTGATCGCTTTCTGCCGGACAAGGCGATCGATCTTATCGACGAGGCGGGATCGCGCATCAAGATGGAAATCGATTCGAAACCCGAGGTCATGGACCGCCTCGAGCGGCGGCTGATCCAGCTGAAGATCGAGCGCGAGGCCGTAAAGAAGGAGAAGGACGAGTCATCGCGCAAGCGCCTGCAATTGATCGAGGACGAGATCAAACGGATCGAGCGCGAGTATTCCGACCTGGAAGACGTGTGGAAAAGCGAAAAAGCGCAGGTGCAGGGCTCGCAGCATATCAAGGAAGAGCTGGAGAAAATAAAGGTCGAGATGGAAGCCGCCAAGCGCAAGGGCGACTGGCAGAAGGTTTCGGAGATCCAATACGGAAAAATTCCCCAGCTCGAAGCGCAACTGAAGCAGGCCGACAAGGCGCCCGCGAAGGGCCAGAAGCCGCGGCTGCTGCGCACGCAGGTGGGCGCCGAAGAGATCGCCGAGGTCGTGTCGCGGATGACCGGCATCCCGGTATCAAAAATGATGCAGGGCGAGCGCGAGAAGTTGCTGCGGATGGAAGACCGCCTGCATCAGCGCGTGGTCGGCCAGGACGAAGCGGTGCGTCTGGTATCGGACGCGATCCGGCGTTCGCGCGCGGGTCTCGCCGATCCGGACAAGCCGTACGGCTCGTTCCTCTTCCTGGGCCCGACCGGCGTTGGAAAAACCGAGTTGTGCAAAGCGCTGGCCTCGTTTCTGTTCGATTCGGAGGACCACCTGATTCGCATCGACATGAGCGAGTTCATGGAGAAACATTCGGTCGCGCGCCTGATCGGCGCGCCGCCGGGTTACGTCGGCTACGAGGAGGGCGGCTACCTGACCGAAGCGGTGCGGCGCAAGCCCTACGCGGTGATCCTGCTCGACGAAGTCGAGAAGGCGCATCCCGACGTGTTCAACGTCCTGCTGCAGGTGCTCGACGACGGGCGCATGACCGACGGGCAGGGACGCACCGTGGACTTCAAGAATACGGTCATCGTGATGACTTCGAACCTGGGCTCGCAGATGATCCAGCAGATGGCGGGCGACGATTACCAGTTGATCAAGCTGGCCGTGATGGGCGAAGTTAAGGCGCAGTTTCGTCCGGAATTCGTCAATCGCATTGACGAAATCGTGGTGTTCCACCCGCTCGACGAGAAAAATATCAAGTCGATCGCGAAATTGCAGCTCGGCTTCCTCGAGAAGAGGCTGGCCAAGATGGAAATTAAGCTCGAGGTCAGCGACGCCGCGTTACAGCACATCGCCGCCAACGGGTTCGATCCGGTATACGGGGCGCGGCCGCTCCGGCGGGCGATCCAGTCTGAAATCGAGAACCCGCTCGCCCGGCACATTCTCGAAGGGGACTTTGCGGCCAAAGACGTCGTCAGGGTCGATTGGGTCAAAGGCCCGATGACGTTCGAGAAAGCCCCGGCAGCGGAGAAAGCGCCGCGGGCGGCCGCGTAGCCGCGCGCGGCGAGAGCGTGCTCAGACGGCTCGCGCCTGCAATAAATCCGCGTTTTTTTGCGCATTAATGCCGCCCGCGCGGCGGTTCGTGCAATCGCACGCTTCAACGGGAATAGTTTTTGCTATAGGCTCTCGTATATTGGCGCGGCCGCAGGTCGCCGCGCGCACCTAGGCACGCCAAGAATGGCCCGAAAGCCCGCACCGAAAAAGCAAAAAAAATCGAAACCGCCCGCTGCCATAGCGGTCGAGCTGGAGAAGCGCGAGCACGAGATCGGGCTGTCACGTCGCGCGTTGCGCGAAAAAGAGCGCATGCTCGCGACGTTGATGAGCAACATCGACGGCATGGTTTATCGCTGCCGCGACGACGCGCAGTGGACGATGGAATTCGTGAGCGATGGCTGTTTCGACCTGACCGGTTATCGCCCCGAGGAGCTGCTGCGCAATCATACCGTTTCCTTCGCAGAGATCGAGCATCCGGAAGACCGCGCGCGCGTGCGCGGGGAGATCGCTGCCGCGCTCAGCGAAAAGCGCCGTTTTTTCGTTGAATACCGGATTCAGTGCCGCAGCGGCGAAATCAAATGGGTGTCGGAGCGCGGCGTCGGTATTTACAAGCGCGGCGTAGTCGTCTCGATCGAGGGATTCATTGAAAACGTGACGGAGCGCAAAGTCTCGACGCAGGCGCTGCAGCAGGCCGAACGCAGCTTCCGCAGCATATTCGAAAACGCCACCGAGGGGATTTTTCAGACCTCGCCCGACGGGCGCTACTTGAACGTCAACCCGGCGCTCGCCCGTATCTACGGGTTCGACTCGC
This sequence comes from Burkholderiales bacterium, assembly GCA_046596405.1. Taxonomy (GTDB): domain Bacteria; phylum Pseudomonadota; class Gammaproteobacteria; order Burkholderiales; family SG8-41; genus PALSA-1004. Next base: position 2,327 of record JBKJMN010000095.1, on the reverse strand, counting down.
CTGCCGAACTCATCGCCAACACCGGCGACATCCGGCACCAGATTTACACGGATCGGACCCGGCGGACCGAATTCATGCGCCTGATGCGCGACGTGGGCGCGGTGACCAATTTCGTTTCCGAGATCCGGCGCAAGGGCGGCGACCGTATCTGGATTTCCGAGAACGCGCGGGCAGTTCTCGACGAAGCGGGCAACTTGCTGTTTTTCGAGGGCACGGTGGAGGACGTCACCGCGACCAAGCTCAACCAGGAGAAGCTCGAACATCTGGCGAACCACGATCCGGTGACCAATTTGCCCAACCGGCTGCTGATGAACGACCGCTTGCGGCAGATGATGCTCAATGCGCAGCGCACCACGAGCATCGTCGCGGTGGCATTGGTCGATCTCGACCATTTCAAGCTGATCAACGACACGTTCGGCCATAACCGCGGCGACCAGCTGCTGCAGACGATGTCGCACCGCATGCTCGCCTGCGTACGCGAGACCGATACCGTCGTGCGCCTGGGCGGCGATGAGTTCGTGCTGCTGCTGTCGGGCATCGGCCGCGGCGAGGGGATGTCGCAGGTCGTGCAGCGCGTGCTGCAGGCGATTTCGCGGCCGTCGCTCATAGAAGGGCGCGAGCTTTCGGTATCGTGCAGCGTTGGCGTCAGCATATTTCCGCGCGATGGCCGCGACGTGCAAACGCTGCTGCGCAACGCCGACACGGCGATGTACAAGGCGAAGGAGTTCGGGCGCAACAATTTCCAGTTTTATTCTCCGGAAATGAACACCGTCATGGCGGAGCGGCTGGAAATGCAGACGTCGCTGCGCAACGCGGTCGAGCACGAGCAGTTCGAGCTGCTTTATCAGCCGAAAGTGGATCTGGTGTCGGGCCAGATCGCCGGCATGGAAGCGCTGCTGCGCGTAAAGGACGAGCAAGGCGGATTGTCCCTGCCGGAGAATTTTATCAAAGTCGCCGAGGAAACCGGCTTGATCGTGAAGATCGGCGAATGGGTGATGCGCGAGGCCTGCCGGTTCAACCGCGCGCTGCAGGAGCGCGGCTTGCCGGTGATGCGCGTCGCCATCAATCTGTCGGCGCGCCAGTTGACCCGCTATGATCTGGTGCGCGCGGTGCAGCACGCGTTGAGCGAGGCGGGTTTGCCCCCGCAATGCCTCGAGCTCGAATTGACCGAGAGCATGGTCATGGGCGATCCCGAGAGCGTGATCGCGATACTCGCGCAACTGCAGGCGCTGGGGATAAACCTGAGTATCGACGATTTCGGCACCGGCTATTCGAGCCTGAGTTATCTCAAGCGTTTCCCGGTGACGAGCCTCAAAATCGACCAGTCTTTCGTGCACGAACTTGGCCAGGACGAAAACGCTTCCGCGATCGTCAAGGCCGTCATTTCGCTCGGTCACAGCCTCGACATGAAAGTCATCGCCGAAGGCGTCGAGACCGAGACGCAAATGTCGTTTCTGGTCGAAAACGGCTGCGATGCGATGCAGGGCTACCTGTTCAGCCGCCCGCTCAGCGGCGCAGAATTCGTGTCTCTGCTCGAGCGTGAGGGCGCGGGCGGCGGAAATTTTTCGGTGCTGCGCCAGTTGCGCGCCAATTACCGGGCGAGACCGGTGCCGAAGCTCGCCGTCGACGCCGCCAATTCCTAGCCGGCGCGCTAAGCGCACGTTAAGCAGCGCAGTTATAATCCGCGTTCTGATCGCGCTCGCGCGATCGACGTCTCAGCCGGGAAAATCATGAGGTCTGATAATCATCTGCCGCACGTTGTGCTGGCGGCGGCCGTCTTCGCCGCCGCGCTCGCGCAACCCGCCGGCGCGCAAAATTATCCCAACCGTCCGGTCCGCCTCGTGGTGCCGTTCTCGCCCGGTGGCGCGGCGGACGTGCCGGGCCGTATCCTGACGCAGAAACTGACCGAATCGCTCGGCCATCAGGTGGTCGTCGATAACCGGCCCGGCGCGGGCTCCACGATCGGCGCTGACCAGGTGGCGAAAGCCCCGGCCGATGGCTACACGCTGCTGATGATCAGCAATACGCATTTCGTGAGCGCGGCGCTGTATAAGAAACTTCCGTACGATTCGGTCGCTGATTTCGCGCCGGTGACTCAGGTCACGAGCGCGCCCAACGTGATCGTCGTGCATCCTTCGCTGCCGGCGAAAACCGTCAAGGAATTGATCGCGCTGGCGAAGGCCAAGCCAGGCAAGATCGACTACGCGTCGTCGGGCAACGGCAGCACGCAGCATCTGACCGGTGCGCTGTTCACGAAAATGGCCGGCATCGACATGACGCACATACCCTATCGCGGCAGCGGCCCGGCGACGGCCGATCTCCTGAGC
>JBKJMN010000044.1:0-11472 GCA_046596405.1 Burkholderiales bacterium | reverse complement strand
ATTGCCGTTATTCGTCGGCAGTCCGCTGACTACCGTGTTCAGCGTGAACCCGAGTGAGGTCCCCGCCGCCGTGAGTACGGGGGGCGCACCGGCATAGGCGGCTGACGCGAAGAGCGTGAGCGCTCCGGCAGCGCTGGCCAGAAATTTGCGGCCAACCGTCGAATGCTGCGAATGAATTGTAGTCATGGTCTTGATCCTTCCATTGGTGAGGGGCAGGGGAGAGGGCGGGCTCTGGGTAATCAGGGAAGGGTCGGGGATAGACAGACGCGGATCCATATAAGGGAAATAGCAGAGTCCTATCAACTGACGGCAAGACCAATGTGTGGGAAGATAATAAAAAGCGCGTAGACGAACGTCTGTCAGACCGAATGGGTATTAATTGTAGGAGTCCGACTGGCCTGCACCTACACTCCGGGCGGTGTGCAGTCAGTGCAGGCATATAACAACTTTTAACGCGTTGGGCAGCCGCTACATGATTTCATGACGACGCGGACGGGCCCCGCCGCGCTCAACGCGCTTTCAAGCGATCACCTGCGGGTGTTCGCGTCCATTAGCAATTCGCGCTTTACGTCAGCAAGACGCGTGACGCCCAGCAGCGCCATGTCGCGGTCGACCTCGTCCCTCAAAAGCTTGATCGCATGGCGCACGCCCACCTCGCCGCCGATCGCCGCGGCATACAAAAACGGCCGGCCAACAAATACGAACTGCGCGCCGAGCGCGAGCGCCTTCAGAATATCCGTGCCGCGGCGGATGCCGCTGTCCATCATCACGGTCATGCCGCCGGCCTGCTCGACGATGCCCGGCAGTACGCGCAGCGGCGAGCTCGCGCCATCGAGCTGGCGGCCGCCGTGGTTAGAGACGATCACGCCGTCGACGCCGCTTTCGCGGGCGATGCGCGCATCGTCTTTGTTGAGCACGCCTTTCAACACGAGCTTGCCTTTCCACAGCCTGCGCATGAGCTCGACGTGCGGCCACGAGAGCTGATCGCGCTGGCCCCGGTCGCGTTCGCCCGTGCGGGTAATCAGCGGCGTGCGTGGGCCCATGTTCTCGAAATGCGGCATGCCCTCGGTCAGCAGCGTGCGCAGGAACATGCCGACGAACCAGCGCGGGTGCAGGAAGCTGTCCCACGCGAGGCGCACGGTCGGGCGCAGCGGCCGGTTGAAGCCGCTGCGCACGTTGTTTTCGCGGTTGGCGCCTACCGGCACGTCGACGGTCAGCACGAGCGTGTCGAAGCCCGCGGTAGCGACGCGGTTGACGAGTTCGGTAATAGGCCCGGTTTCCCCGGGCAGGTAAGCCTGGAACCACGCGGTGCGGCCGGCCGCGCGGACGTCTTCGAGCCTGGACAGGGAGGCGCCGCTCATGATCATCGGGATGTTGGCCTGCGCGGCGGAGCGCGCAAGCACGATATCGCCGTGATAGGCGGCCATCGAGCTTCCGCCCATCGGCGCGAAGCCGAACGGTGCATCGTAGGGCTGGCCGAAAAGCGTCGTTTTCGTCGACCGGCCCGACACATCCACCAGCGCGCGCGGCACGAACGCGTAATCGTCGAACGCCGCGCGATTGGCCCGCAGCGACGCGTTCGTTTCGGCGCCGCCTGACACATAACCATACATCGGACGCGGCAGATAGCGGCGTGCCGGCGCTTCGAAATCCTCGAGCGCCAGCATCATGCGCAGACTGCGCGGCAGTGACCGGTCCGGTTCCGCGCGCGCCCCGGAGTGACGGTACGCTTCGGCATCGGCAAGGGGTTCGGGCAGTTGCTGTTCGGTAGCGGCCATGGAGGGGTCCTGAAAAAAGGCTATTCGTGGTTGGTCTGCAGCGCTTCGAGCAAGCGCTGGATGGTCTTAATTCTGCCGCCGCGCCCGGCGCGAATCGGCGTCGCCGGAGGCGCGATTTCCCGGATCGCGGTCGCACCGGCATAAGTGATGCGGGTCATGCTTGTCCTCCTGGATGATGGTGGCGACGGCATGACGGCGGGCGCCAGCATGCAGGTAATTTTTCAACATCATACCAAATGACGCCGCGTCGTCAGCCGCGCGCGGGGACTTTCGTCACCGCGCTATTCGCATCCCGGCCGGCCGCGCTATGCAGCGCGGGTAGTGACGCGGGCGCGCGGAAAATACACGGTGTCGGCTTCGAACAATTCCTTCAACTGTGCGGATGCTTCCTGCGCAGTCTGGATGAGCCTGGCTTCGTCGTTCTGCAGAGCGTGCTGGACCTTGAGCTGCGCTTCGTCGTGCTGCTGGAATAAGGTTACTGCGCGCTGCGCCTCGGCAATCCCGAGGCCCAGGCGCAGCAGCGCGGTGTGGGCGACTTCCAGACTCGACGGAAAAGTCTCGCGATAAATCGCGTCGATGCCCAGATTGCGCAGCCGGAAGTGATGGACGCGGTTGCGCGCGCGCGCAAGGATCGGCAGGTTCGGAAAATGGCGCCGCACGAGGGTTGCACATTTAACCGAAGTCTCCACGTCGTCGATCGCGAGCACGAAGAGTCTGGCGTCGGCCGTTTTCGCGGCCTGCAGCAGGTCCAGCCGCGTTGCGTCGCCGAAATAGATTTTGCTGCCGAACTTGCGCACGAAATCAACCTGCTGGTAATTGACTTCGAGCGCGGTGAATGCGATGTCGCACATCCGCAGCACGCGCGAAACGATCTGGCCGTAGCGGCCGTAGCCGGCAATGATGACCGGCGTCGCGGGCGCATCGATCACGTCGTATTCGGGTTCGCTGCGCTGCTCGATCCAGCGCGCGAGCAACCTGTCGTGCGCAGCGAACGCGAGCGGCGCGAGCACTAGCGATATCGTTACGACCACGACCAGCACTTCGGCAGTCGGCGCGTCGATGATTCCAAAAGTGCCGGCGGTTGCGAACAGCACGAACGCGAATTCTCCGCCCTGCGCGAGCGCGACGGCGGTGCGCTGCGCGGTTTCGTTCGGTGCGCCGGTTGCGCGCGAGACCGCGTACATTACCGCGAACTTGATCACCATCAGGCCCGCGCCGAGCGCCACGAGCGTCAGCGGCTGGCTCAGCAAGAGCGTCAGATTGGCGCTCATGCCGACCGACATGAAAAATAATCCGAGCAGGAGACCCTTGAACGGTTCGATGTCGGCTTCGAGCTCGTGCCGGAATTCCGAGTCGGCGAGCAGTACGCCGGCGAGAAATGCGCCGAGCGACATCGACAGGCCGATTTTTTCCATGATCAGCGCGGCGCCCACGACGAGCAGCAGCGCGGCAGCGGTGAAAACTTCTCGGCTGCTGTGCGACGCGATGAATTTCAGCGCAGGCCTGACGACGATGCGGCTGGCGCCGATGACCACCGCGATCACCGCCAAGCCCTTGGCCGCCGTCGTCCAGTGGGCATCGCCGTGCGCGGGCACCGCGGCGAGCAGCGGCAGCAGCGCAAGCGCCGGAATCACCGCGAGATCCTGGAACAGCAAGACTGCGAAAGATTCGCGGCCGTGCCGCGTCGTCAGCTGACCGCGTTCGGCCAAAGACGCGATCACGAGCGCAGTCGACGACAGCGCCAGGCCAAGTCCGATGACGAGCGCGGACTCCCATGCAAGGCCGAACGCGAGCGCGACGAGCGCGAGCGCGCCTCCCGTTAAGCTGACTTGCGCGCCGCCGAGCCCGAACACGGTACGCCGGAGGGTCCACAGTCGCGCGGGATCGAGTTCGAGCCCGATCAGAAAGAGCAGCAGGACCACGCCGAATTCGGCGAACTGCATGGTCGACCCGGCATCGGCGATGACGCCGAGTCCCCACGGACCTATTAGCATGCCAGCGGCGAGATAACCGAGCACCGCGCCCAGCTTCAGGCGCTGGAAGAGCGGCACGAGCAAGACCGCGGTCAGCAGGAAAACAGCGGCTTGTTCGAGTAAGTGCATGGATTGCTCCTGGTGGCGGGCCTGGCGAGGCGGGCGCGCGCCGCGTTTATTTGCGGCCGGTCAGCTTGAGGCCTTTTTCGAGCACCGCATTCGAGCGCGCGGGTTTCGGCATCAGGAAGCGGTAGCCGAGCGAGATCACTTCGTCGACATTATCAGCTTCGACGTGCGGATGGCCGCAGGCGACCTTGTGTTCCTTGCAGATCGCCACGATTTCGGCCATTGCGGCGACCACGGCAGGATGCTTATACAGGCGCGGAAAGCCCAAGTTCTGCGATAGATCGCCTTCACCGATGATCACGACACCGATGCCGGGCACTTCCTTCAGTATTTGCGGCAGGTTCTTCACGCCCTCGAGGTCTTCGCACATGATGCCGCACAGGATTTCGCCTTTGGGATCGAGCGGCCACACGTCGGCGCGGTCGTAGTACTCCTGCGCGGTGAGGCCCCAATAGCGCGCGGCGTTGGCGGGACCGTCGCCGCGCTGCCCTTTCGGTTCGAGCCGCGGCGCGGTGTCGGGCCGCGCATAGCGGCAGGCGGCGACCGCGCTGCGCGCCTCGGCGACGGTACTCACGTGCGGCCAGATGATGCCGTACGCGCCCGCGTCGAGCACCTGCTTCGCGATCCACTGGTTCATCTCGATGCCGTTAGGCGGAATGCGCACGAGCGGAGTGACCGCCGGCGCGAGCGTGCCGGATTCGACGATCTGGCGGCGGTTCATCAGATATTGCAGGCAATCGCGCAGCGTGCGGATGTCGTAGCCGCCGTGTTCCATCTCGAACACGACGCCGTCGTAGGGCTCCGTCGCATAGAGCTGCGCGTTAAGCGTGTCGGCGGGCGCGAAGCCCACGAAAGCATGCTTCTGCTGCTCGAGCACTTTGATGATGCCGTTCAAGCGTGGAATGTTCACTGGCGGTTCTCCTGGATGGACTGCGGGATTTTTGCAGAACTGCGGAACGATGCTCCGACTGTAAACGACGGACTCGCGGTTCGCAAATGGCGGCGCAGGCGCCGCGCTACTCGACTTTAAGGCCCAGCGTCTTGATGACTTTCGCGTATTTGGCGACGCTGGTCCTGATATAGCCGGCGAACTCGTCAGGTGCCGCGTAGACGGGTTCTATACCCTGGCTCAAAAATTTCTCCCTGACGTCGGCGTTGGCGACGATTGCTTTGGTCTCGGCGGCGAGCTTGTTGACGATGGCGGCGGGTGTGCCCGCCGGCGCGACGATGCCGTACCATTGCTCGGCTTCATAACCTTGGACGCCGCTCTCTGCGATGGTCGGCAGAGCCGGCAGGCGCGTAAAGCGCTTGATCGAGCCTACGCCGAGCAAACGCAGACGACCGGTGTGCACATGCGGCTCAACCAGCCCGATCGTGGACATCGCGAACTGGACCTGGCCCGACAGCAGGTCGCCCAGTCCCTGCGCGCCGCCTTTGTAGGGGACGTGCGTGGTTTTGACCCCCGTGAGCTGATCGAAAATCACGGCGGCGAGGTGAGTGCCGGTGCCGGTACCGGACGAAAAATAATTGAGTTCGCCCGGATGCGCCTTGGCGATCGCGATGAAATCCCTGACCGACTTCGCGGGCAATGACGAATGGATGACCAGCGCCAGCGGCGCCGACGCCACCAATGCCACCGGCGCGTAATCGCGCACGAAATCGTACGGCGGCTTCGCGAGCAGACTCATGTTGATCGCCTGCGTGGTGACGGAAGACATCAGCAGCGTATAGCCGTCGGCCGGCGCTTTGGCGACGAACTCGGCGCCGATGTTGCCGCCCGCGCCAAGCCGGTTGTCGATGACGATTTGTTTGCCCCATGTTTCGGTCATCTTCTGGCCGACGATGCGCGCCACGACGTCGAGCGCGCCGCCCGCCGCGAACGGCACGACGAGGCGAACCGATTTTTCCGGATAGGCGGCCGCTGTCTGGGCGCCGGCGGGCATCGCGCTCGCTGCCATTACTAATATTGCGGCAAAGCTCGCAGCACATCGCTGGCGCGGGCAACAAACCGGGTGGGTCATGGGGCAGTACCTTTGCTGACGCGACTATCCCGTATACTACCGTGAATGCATTAATGATTTCGCTCGAGCGCGCATGAAAAAAACCGTCATCTATTTCCATTCACTGTCGTCGCCGTGGGCTTATCTGGGCTGGCCGCGGTTTCGTGCGCTGATCGAAAAACACGACCTGGAAGTCAGCGTGCGCCCGACGCGCATTGTGACGCCCAACGGCGGCATTCCGCTGCTGAGCCGGCCTGACGCGCGCCGCCGCTATCACGAGGTCGAACTCACGCGCTGGCGCAAACGGCTGAACATGCCGCTCGTATTGCGGCCGCGCTATTACCCGACCGACAACCAGTTTTCGGCGCGCATGGTGATCGCCGCTGACAAGCTGGGGTGGGATGCGCTCGGGTTGAGCCACGGCCTGCTGCACGCGCTGTGGAGCGAGGAAAAAGACGTGCGCGATGCGGCGGTGCGCGTAGGGGTGGCCGATTCGCTGGGCCTCGACGGCGCGAAGCTGCTCGCGATGCAGGACACGCCCGACATCCTGAGCGCGTGGCAGGCGAGTGAGGCCGAGGCGGCGCGTTACGGGGTCTTCGGCACGCCGACGTATGTTTATCAGGACACGTTGTTCTGGGGCCAGGACCGGCTCGAATTTCTCGACGAGGCGCTGGCGGCCTGAATCTCGATTTTTATCGATCAACATCCATAAGACAGGGGCGGGGCAACATGGGCATCAAGGGCAAGGACATTAAAATAAAATCAAGCGGCGGCGGTCAGTTCGATTGCTATGTAGTGCTTCCCGAGATCACGGGCAAGTTGCCGGCAGTCGTGCTTGCCTCCGCGATCCATGGCGTGGACGCGGACATGCGCGCGATCGCGGACGAGTTCGCGGCGCGCGGCTTTATCGCCGCCGCCCCCGATTTATTCTGGCGCTCGGTGCCCGGGCCGCTCGCGCGGGACGATCCGCGCTCGCCGGGCCGCGGCCAGCCGCGCCTGGAGAAAATGAAGGCCGGCGAAGCCGATATGGCGGACACGTTGAACATGCTGAAGACGGCGGAGCCGAATTTCAACGGGCGCGCGGCGGCCATGGGCTTTTGCTACGGCGGCCCTTATGCCATCCTCGGACCCAAGCGGCTCGGCTACGCCGCCGGGATATCCTGCCACGGCACGCAGCTCGGTGATTTCATCAATGAACTCGACGGCGTCACGCAGCCGATCTGCATCATCTGGGGTGATAAGGACCATGCCGCGCCACCACCCGTGCAGGAGATGTACCGCAAGGTGCCGGCGCGCATAAAGAATGTCGAAGTGCATATCTTCCCCGGCATCGAGCACGGTTACATGATGCCGGGCAACCCCAAAGCTTACAGCCCGGAGACGCGCAAATTTTCGATGGACCGCGCGCTCGCGATACTCGGCAGGCTGCGCGGGTAACGGCTTGACCTTACTCCCCGTCAAGGGTGGGAGACCATAGGGACTAAACCGGCTCCATTCCCGATTTGCGAATCGCCGTGGCCGCAGCCGGTGACTTGATGAAGTCCAGCCACTCGCGTGCTGCCGCGGGATCGCGCGCCGCCGTCTGCATGCCCGCGCAAAAAGTCGTGATGCGTTGAATCTCCGCCGGCAGCGGACCGATAAAATCGATCCCGGGCACCGGCAGCAGCTCGCTCACCTGCTGAAATGCGATTTCCGCCTCGCCCCGCGCAACTGCGGCGCCGGACGGTTCACCTTTGATCTGCCGTGACTTCGCCTTGAGCTCGGCGGCGATGCCGAGGCGCTCGAACAGCTCGAGGATATAAACGCCGCTCGGGCCGGTCGAGAACGACACGGCCTTAGCCGCCAGCAGCGCGCGTTTTAACGCCTGCGCCGACGAAATATCCGGCCGCGGTGCGCCGGCGCGCACTGCGACGCCAACGCCGGACGTCGCGAGATCGACGCGGCTGCCTGCCGCTATGCGGCCGGCTGCAATCAACTCATCGATGTCTTTCAACTGCATGATGACGAGATCGCTGACCTCGCCTTCTTTCACGCGATTCAACAAATCGACGCCGGGAATCCAGCGCGTGGTTACGCGGTGGCCGCTGGCGCGCTCGAAAGCGGGCACGAGCTCGAGATACGCCGGCTTGATCGCGGCGGACGACATAACCTGGATTTCGCCGGGCATGGCGGTCAGCGCGGCTTCTGCAGGTATTCGGCGTTCACGCAATTCGCGAGCTTGCCGTCACGCAGATAGTCGTACGCGGTTTCGATCGCTTTGCGCCGCAGGTCGACGATCGAATCCGGGCTGAAGAAGGCCGCGTGCGGGTTGAGCAGCATGCGTCCGCGCATCCATGGCTCGTTCGCCTGCCAGGCGGCGACCAGCGGATCGGCGGTCGAAGCGGGCTCTTTCGGCAGCACGTCGAGACCGACGGCGGCGAGCTTGCCGCTTTTAAGGCCGGCCAGCAGCGCCGCGGTGTCGCAAATCGGGCCGCGCGCGGTATTGATGAGATAAGCGCCCGGTTTCATTGCGGCGACTGCGGCATCGTCGATCAGCGCACGCGTCGAATCGTTGAGCGGCGCGTGTATCGTCACCACGTCGGCCATGCCGAGCAGTTCGTTGAGCGTGCGCGCGCGCGTGAACCCGAACGCGAGTTCGGAGCCATTTGGCAGCACGGGATCATAGAACGCGACGTTCATGCCGAACGCGCGCGCGCGCAACGCGGACGCGGTGCCGATGCGGCCGAGTCCGATCACGCCGTAGCAGGCGCCGCGCAAGCGGCGCGCGGTTACGTTGTGCACGTGCGTCCAGCCGCCTTTCAAGTCGGTGCGCAACGCGGTGTCGAGCGCCGCGGTGCCGCGCGCAAACGTCATCATCATCGCGATCGCCGAATCGGCGACTTCGGTCGTGCCGTAATCGGGCACGTTGCATACCGCGATGCCGGCCTCGCCGCAAGCCTTGAGATCGACGACGTCGAAGCCCACGCCGTTGCGCACCACGATGCGCGTGCGCTTCAAGTGCGCAATCGCCTTAGCGTCGATCGGCACGAAGCGCGTGACGACCGCGTCGCAATTTTCCCAGGCGGCGGGTTCAACGGCTTCGAAACGGTCTTTGCGCGCGTTGACGAGCACGGTGTCGGCTCCGGCAACCTCGCGTTCGATGTCGAGCGGATCGGAGCGGCTGTCCGGAAAAAGTATGTTGAATGGCACGAAGGATTCCCCTGGAAAATTATGATTGTCGGTGAAGCACGCGATTTTAAGCGTTTCCGCACATGCGCGCGCAGGCTGCGGAGGGCGGGCAGCAGAATGCAGCGGTTCGCCGGGAACCGGCGCGGCAGCGGTTACCGAGCTTAGCGGGCGAGCGCGAGCTTCGGCTTGTCCGTTTTGGCGACCCTCTTCAGTTCGTCGCCGAGATAGCGCGCGATGGCGCGCATGCCGTAAAGACCGGCTTCGGCTTCCGCCGCGCTGTTGTAGTTCGTATTGGTATTAACGTCGTACGTGTAAAGCTCGCCCGCGGCGTCGCTGATGAACTCGATGCCCGAGATCCCGATTCCATTGTCCGCGATGAAGCGCTGGTAGCGCTCGATGATCGGATGGCGGAAGTCCTTCACGATGCGGAAACGCGGCGCCGCCGCCGGCGGTGTTTCTCCGACCGGGCAGAATGCGTCACCAATTTCGCACACGTCGGCCGGGCACAATTCGAAACCGAGCGTGGTATCAACGCGCACTGCGTAGAGAAAATCGCCGCCAACGAACTCGACGCGCGTAATGAACGGCTCAGGCGCGCGGATGTATTCCTGAATGAGCGTGATGCCGTCAACCGAATCCTCGAATGCGTCGCTGTGCACGTACTGCTCGAGCGCGGCGATATCGTGAAAGAGCTTCACGCCCAGTCCTTTGCCCGCGCGGTTGTGCTTGGTGATGAACGAACCGCTGAAGCCGCGCGCGGCATCGACGATCTGCTGACGGCCGATGGCGGCCGCTGTGCGTGGCGTGCGGATGCCGTATTTGGCGAGAGCCGCGTACTGCGCGATTTTGCTCAGCTCGAGCTGTAGCGCGCGGCCGTTGTTGACGACGGGGCGTCCATGCTGCTCGAGCCACGCCAGGACCGCGGCGGTGTATTCGGGTGCATAGCGATGCCCGCGCGTATGCGATGACGCGCTCATGCGGTTGTAAAAGACCCCGTCCGGAGGCGCCGCTGAAAAATCGAGCACGCCCTGGTCGAGAAACCACTCGGTATAAGGTAGCGCAAGCTCCGCGAAGGCCGCGCGAAGCGGCTCCACCCAAGCGTCATTCTCATGAATTACATAGATTTTTTTCATGTTCGCCCACCCCGTTGCAGCCAAAAAACTCAAGGCTACAGAGGGCCGGGCGCGAACGGAAGGAATTAAGAATGCCCTGAATATAACCAAAGTGCATATGCGATTATACCCGTAACCATATGAAAAGATGGTCAATCCTGAAGGACGTGGGTCGCTACCCTGCCGTCTATTATTGTTCTTTGATACCCGCTTCCTTCGCCGCTTTGCGGTAGCGCTCGATTTCCTTCGGCAGCAGGTCTGCAAGCTGCGCGGATGTGGCGACCCATGCCTCGGCACTTTCGTTGTCGAGAAATTTTTTCATCTCCGGGCCGGCGAGGCTTTTGTTGACCGCTGCGTTGATGAAGTTCATGCGCTCCGCGGGCAGGCCGGCGGGCGCGAACAATCCCCACCATAGTTCGTACGAGTACCCGGGCACGCCCGATTGCGCGATCGCCGGCAATCCCGGCAGCAACGCGGATGGGGTGAGGCTGGTGACGGCGATTGCCCGCACGCGGTTCGCGCGCAACTGCGGATTGATCGCGGCGGCGCTCGCAATGACGATCTCCACTTCGCCGGACGCGAGCGCAGTCATCGCCTGCGAGATACCCTTGTACGGGATGTGCGTGAGCCTGATGCCCGCCGCCGACGCGAACAACGCGCCGGAGAAATGGTTGTTGCCGCCCGTCCCCGATGACGAGTATTTGAGGCCGCCCGGATCTTTTTTGGCGAGCGCCACGAGTTCCTTTACCGACTTCGCCGGTACGGATGGATGCACCGCCAGCATCATAGGCGCGCGCGCGATCATCGCGACGGGCACGATGGCGCGCGCCGGGTCGAATGGCAGCTTCTCGCGCACCGCCGCGGTTGCTGGATATGACGACGTGTGGCCCAGCAGCACGTAGCCGTCGGGTTCTGCTTTGGTAGCGATTTCCGTGCCGATCATGCCGCTGGCACCCGGGCGATTATCGACGACGACGTTCTTGCCCCACGCGATCGAGAGCTGCTGCGCGACGCTGCGCGTCATGATGTCGATCGAACCGCCGGGCGTGTATGGCACGATGATCTGCACGTTGCGTGCGGGGTAGGGTGCTTGCGCACCCGCGTGCGGAGCGATACAGGCAAGCAGAGTCGGAATCAGGCTGGCGCACAGGCGCATCTTCATGGGGCGCTCCTCGGTCGGTTGGTATGGTAATTTTCCGCTCATCATACCTTACGCGCGGGCCGCGTTCGGGCGCGCGGCGCATTGACTAAAATTTTTCCGCGGCTCACGATAGCAGCTTGCATTCGCCACCGGAAAATTTCATGCACATGTTTC
>JBKJMN010000430.1:0-18545 GCA_046596405.1 Burkholderiales bacterium | reverse complement strand
CGCGTGAAATCGTCTGGACGTCCGGCGCGACCGAATCCGACAATCTCGCGATCAAGGGCGCCGCGCTAGCGTGCCGCGACAAGGGCCGGCATCTGATCACGCTCGAAACCGAGCACAAGGCGGTGCTCGACACCGTGCACGACCTCGAGCGCGCGGGTTTCAGCGTCACCACGCTCGCGCCGGAAAAGAACGGATTACTCGACCTCGACAAATTCAAGGCCGCGCTACGGCCCGACACGACGCTCGCCTCGGTCATGCTCGTCAACAACGAAATCGGCGTAATCCAGGACATTGCCGCGGTCAGCGCGATCTGCCGCGAACGCGGCGTGCTGTTGCACGTCGATGCGGCGCAGGCGACCGGCAAGGTCGCGATCGATGTTCGGCGCGTGCCGGTCGACCTGATGTCGTTAACCGCACACAAGACTTACGGCCCGAAAGGCATAGGCGCGCTGTACGTATCACGCGACTGCGCGGCGCGCATCGAGCCGCAGATGCACGGCGGCGGGCACGAGCGCGGCATGCGGTCGGGCACGCTCGCGACCCATCAGATCGTCGGCATGGGCGAATGTTTCGAAATTGCGGGCGTGGAAATGGCCGCGGAACTGCCGCGCGTGCGCGCGCTGCGCGACAAGCTTCACCGCGCGCTTGCCGGTCTGGACGAAGTGCAGATCAACGGCGACATGCGAAGCCGCATCGTCAACAATCTGAATTTCAGCCTGAAGCTGCCAAACTGCGACCAGATGATTGCGTCGCTGACCGACATCGCGGTGTCGTCGACATCGGCGTGCTCGTCAGGCGGCGGCGTATCCCATGTGCTGCAGGCCCTCGGCAGCGATGCCCGGCTCGCCGGCAACTCGATCCGCATCACCGTCGGCCGTTTCAATACGGACGAAGAAATCGATTTCGCGCTGGCGTATCTGACGCGCAAGATCGGCGAGTGCCGCGATGCGCTCGCGCGGCAGAGCGCGCTCGTTTAACGCGCGGCGCTGACGACAGAAGTATCGTTCAGAAACCGCTCGATCGCTTCGGCATTCGCGTACTGCTTGATTACGCCGCCGTCGGCGAACACGAGCGTCGGTGTCGAATCAATGTTGAGCTTGGTCGCCGCTGCATCGATCTGCTCGAACGGATTCGGACAATCGGTGCGGCCCGACGGGCGCAGCGCGCGCAGCATCCAGTCCTCCCAGGCCTTGGCCTTGTCGCTCGAGCACCAGATCGATTTTGCAATGACGGTCGAGCCCGGAAACTTCGCTTCCAGCGGATACGGATAAACATAGATGGACACGTTGTTGACGCGTTCGAGTTCGGCTTCGAGCTTCTTGCAGAACGGGCACATCGGATCGAGGAAGATGCGCAACTGCCGTTTGCCGTCGCCTTTGACCCGCTTGATCGCCATCGTCAGCGGCGGCAATTGCGCGACGTTGAGCGCGGTCAGCTTGCGCAGCGATTGTTCAGTCATGTTGCGGTTGGTCTTGGTGTCGACCAGCACGCCGTAAATCAGAAAGCTGACCTTCTCATCGGTGTAATGCAGCGTCTTGTCGACGTAAACTTCGTAGAGCCCGCCGTACGGCGTCTTGGTTACGCTCTGCACCTTGGCGCCCATCTTGGCTTCGACCAGCTTGCGCACGCTTGCCTCGTCGGCCAGTGCCGTGCCGCACGCCATCAACACCAGACTCAATACCAGTTTCTTGAACATCGCTGCTCCCTGTGTCGCCATAGCCGCGAATTGTAAGGTAATTGGGCGCGTCCGCGCACGCCGCTTATCGTGCGCGTTTGACCGCAGGTCGGGATAGCATTGAATGGCTTGCCTGCCCCGGGCTGGTGGTTACCGGGACAAACTCTCACGCGCGGGAACGACTAACGCATCGCTCGTTCGCCGTTGCTTCGCCGCTTCGCTTCTGCCGCTTAGCTACTTTAACGGCGGCCGCTCGACGCTTCCTGAATGCCGATGAAGCTGTAGTCGCAAAAACCCGGATCGGCGTTGGCCTTGATTTTTTCGTAGACCTTGTCGGGCGCGATGAGCACTTCCTTATCGAACAGCCGCGAATTCACCGCGCCATACATCACGCACGCGCCGCGCTTTTCGTCGTATTCAAGACACGAGTGCACGCTCGTCATCATGTACATGCCGGCAATGTTCTCGATGAAATGAATCGCCTTCGGAGTCTGAATTACCGTCACATTACGCGAGCCCGACATGCGCGTATAAATCGCGCGCGCCTTCGCATTTTTCACATCGACGTTCTGAAAGTGCACGAGCGAATCCGCCTTGCCTTCGACCATGATCGGATCGCCGGTCGCCGGATCGGTTTCGTAGCCTTTGTAAAAAGCGCAATGCACGTAGCGCGACTGCGCGAGATTTGTGAAGTC
The DNA here is from genome assembly GCA_046596405.1 of Burkholderiales bacterium. Taxonomy (GTDB): domain Bacteria; phylum Pseudomonadota; class Gammaproteobacteria; order Burkholderiales; family SG8-41; genus PALSA-1004. The sequence continues at coordinate 16,175 of JBKJMN010000430.1, read as the reverse complement.
CGTGCGGTCTGCGGCGCGCGCGTCAACCGCCAGCCCGAGCACGCCGCCAACCAACGCGAAACCGGCAAACCGGACGCAATTCATCGTCGAATCCAATCAACACGCCACAAGGGCGATGGCAAACCAGTGTGCCCGTTTGACCGCGCACTGTCTATCGGCTTGACACCCATAGACCCGCTGGCTACCCTCCCACTCGGATTCCAGAGTCACTATAAAGTTCATGGGTTTAACCGCAGTCGAAAAAATCCTCGCGCGCGCGAGCCTGCGTGCACAAGTCCACGCGGGCGAGGTCGTGCAGCCCGACCCCGACTTCATCATGGTCCATGACGGCGTCGTGCGCGGCGCCAAGCGCGAGCTCGATGCGATCGGCATCGACCGGCTGGCCGCCCCCGATAAAGTCGTGATGGTGACCGATCACGAAGTCATCTACGGCAGTGCGCGCGCAGCCGAAATGGGCGCCTTTAATCGCGCTGCCGCCAAAGCCTGGGGCGTCAAGCAATTTTTCGACGTCGGCCGCGGCGGCCACGGCCACATCTTTCCGATGGAGTCGGGCATGCTGTTGCCGGGCATGTTCTATTTCGACAACGACCGTCATGCAACCAACGCCGGCGCGATCGGCGCGTTCGGTTTTCGCATGGGGATGGAAATCAGCCGCGTGCTCGCGACCGGTACTAACTGGGTCACGGTGCCGAAATCGGTCAAGCTCACGCTAACGGGCAAACTGGCGCCCGGCGTCTACGGCCGCGATCTCGGTCTCCACATTGCGCGCCTGCTGCACGAGGGCAGGCTCGATTTTGATCTCGATTACCGGGTGCTCGAATATGCGGGCGATCTCGATCAGTTCGATCTCGCGACGCGCGCCGCCTTGTGCAGTTCGCCGACGGAAATGCGCGCGTATGGCGTGTTCTTCCCGCCGTCGGCACAAATCCTCGCGTTCGCGCAAGAACGCGCGCAGCGGCCGTTCACGCCCGCGTATCCGGATGCCGATGCCCAATACGAAAATGCAGCGACGCTCGACATCCGCGCGCTCAAGCCGCAGATCGCGCTGCCGGGTGGGGTCCATCGCGCGGTCGACATTGACCAGATTGCCGGCCAGGCGGTAGATCACGCTTTCATCGGTTCGTGCGGCTCCGGCATGTACGAAGATTTCGCAATCGCCGCCGCCATCCTCAGAGACAAGCGCGTCGCGTCCAACGTGCGCATGTTCATCGCACCGGGCTCGGAGCAGTCGACCAAACGGCTCGCCGCCGACGGGCTGCTCAATGTATTCATCGAAGCCGGCGCGATATTGCTGCCCGCCGGCTGCGGACCGTGTAACGACGCGGTCGTCGGCCCGCTGCACTCCGGTGAAGTATCGATTTCGACGGCGGCCAATAACAACGCCGGACGCTTCGGCGCGAAAGATGCGCAGCTTTATCTGGGGAGCCCCGCTACCGTCGCGGCTTCCGCCATCGCCGGCAGAATCACCGATCCGCGCACCGCTGCAACGATTTGAGGACCGCCGGTAGCTGTCTCCTTTTTCTGTCTCATTTAGTACCGTCGAACGTCGAGATTAATACGGCAACCCTATGATCCCGCCAACTCTTTTCGCGAAATCAATAGACTTGTTATACAGACAGGCGCCAGGTTATCTAGCAAAACAGTCGCCCCAACTTACAGTCAGGCACTGAATGACCAGTTCCGGCTCACACATTTTAATTTTTTCAGCGACGTGGCTCTCGTTCGGAATCGTCGGGACGGTTGTAACGTTCAATATGCAAGATGTTTCAGCGCCTTATTGGGTCATGTGCGGAATCTTGGGATTTCCATTAGCTTTGGCAATATTCTATGTGGCAGATCGCCGTCTGAGTCAGACACAATTCGCGAAAATGCACTCTGGTACGTATATGTCATTAATGTGTTTGGGTGGATTACCGTTATATTGGCCAGGCTCACTCCCCCTTGTGTCGCTTGCGATTAAATTCTTCAATTGATTGTTTATTGGCGAACTTAAAGTGGAACGGACGGGCCGATAATTCGGCGTGGTGCGTATTAATGTGTTAGCCCGCCGTACACTAAGCCGTTAGAGGCCCATTTGGCGCGTAGCCGCTTCCTTCACAACATGCCCAGAAGGAGTGAGTCCCGAACATGAGCATCATCAAACTTCTTGTCCTGATAGTTGTTCTTGCCATCGGCTATCGATACTGGTCTGGGGCTGGGGAGCCAGCCGTACAAGCTAATAAAACCGCTTCAATTCATGAAAGTGGCTTCGTCTTACTGCCGCCGGCTGACGGAGCCCGCAGCGCCGGTGTGACGGTTTTCGCAGCGGAAGGTTGCCCGGAGGAAGCCGCCCAACGCGCTGATCGTTTGGTGGAACAGATTTCCGCCAAGGGAATCCCGGTTTCCCGATCAAGCCACGTGAACTTCAATATCCCGCAAGGCGATCCTGCGGTCGCACAGACGGTCATGTCTATCATGAACGGAGAACTTCCGATTGTCCTCGTGCGCGGCAGAGCGAAAGCCAATCCAACCCTAGAAGACGTCGTCTCCGAGTACGCACGTGGAGCCCGATGAAATTTTCAGCTTGATGCGATTTATTCACTTGGCCTTTTGCAGCAAAACGAATTGGACGGTTTTTCTTCAGAGACCAGAGAGGGCGATACACAACCAGTCGATCTGCTCGAGAACAATGCCGTGGTCATGCATCCATTTGTGACAGGCGCCCCGAATTACAGTTGAACACCTAAGAGGACGCCCTGCGAGGCATTTGACAGCTTGTAGCCACAAGGATACAGTCACTGCATGGTTGAAATTCGCAAGACCAACCTTTTCGCTCGCTGGCTCGACGATCTTAAGGACTTGCAAGCAAGGGCGCGTATCCAGTCCAGGATTGAACGGCTGGCGGCGGGAAACCCCGGTGATGTTGAGCCGGTAGGTGAAGGTGTCTCGGAATTGCGAATCAGCTATGGCCCGGGGTACCGCGTTTATTTCAAGAAACGAGGGCGCGAACTGATTATTCTTCTGGCCGGTGGCGATAAAAGCACTCAAGCCAAGGACATCAAGGTCGCCTTGCGCCTCGCACGTAATCTTACGGAGTAGCCACAATGAGCAAGACCGTTACCACTCGCTATGATGTTGCCGAGCACCTCAGAACCCCCAAGGAAATGGCCGCCTATCTCGAAGCCTGCCTTGAAGAAGCTGACGGAAATGCCGCATTCATTGCTAAAGCACTTGGCGACATCGCTCGTGCCAAGGGCATGTCGCAGGTTGCTCGAGATACCGGGCTGTCTCGCGAAAGCCTTTATAAGGCGCTTTCCGGAGAACGCAGCCCAGACTTTGACACCATTCTCAAAGTGATCGACGCGCTGGGATTGAAGTTGCATGCCGAAGCTGGTCACGGTTGACCAAGGTGCCCAACCCTTTGTTGCTGCGGACGGGGCTGCAAGCACCGCGCCAACGAAGCAGCGCTTATAGCCCGCCGCAGAACAACACGTTGAGAGCATGCTTAATCGCGGCGCGTTAATCGTTCGGCCGAAGCAGCCGTATCTCAATTGGGCACTGGGACTTGACGACTCAGGACTCGTTCCCGATCAGAACGATGAGAAAACGATATACCTGATACCAAGCTTCGAGGACGACGAAGACGCGTGGAGAATTGTCGAAAACATTTACGCTGAGGTCTTTGATCGTGAGCTTCAGGGGTGGCACACCGATGAGTCTGCTTGGCCGCCGAATAGGCACTTCGCGATGTTCAAGGAGTGGTTTGACATTGAACTCCATTCCGTCGTGGAAAATCTCAGCAGTGACGAAATTATTGACGATGATGAATAACCGCCCGATCCGCAAGCCAGCGCTTTCTCGCGTGGGTGATTGGGACACGTTGACGTAATGTCACGAGCTATTCCAGAGTCAGATTGGAAACACTTTCGCAGGCTGCGAGAGGTCGCGCTCGAGCGATTTTGTGAACGTGTCCTCGGTGAGATCGGGCGCGCTGCTTCAAACGGCACAACTTCTTCACATGCCCGGTACCTGGAAATTTTCAAGCTGATCGGAAATCGTGACGACGAACTTGCGCGCGTGTTCAACGATTCGCGAAGATCTACCGCAATATTTCAGGTTGCTGCGATTTATTCGCTTGGCCTTTTGCAGCAAGACGAACTAAACGGCTTTTCTCCAGAGACCAGAGAGACTTTGGATTCATTGTGCAAACCCACTGGGAGTGCCCGAGGGCCCGAAAGCGCTTGTCGAACGTGAAAGCGCCAGGCGCCTCGCGAAGCTGGGCGGCTGCCAGCTGAAACTAAAAGTCGCACCGCGCCGGCGCCAGAAAACCTAACTCGATCCTGGTCGATACAGCGGTGTGGGTCTACCATCTTCGCGTTGGCGACGCACAACTATTGATCTTTACTTAAGCAGATGACAAAGCGTGCATGCGAAAGACTTCCCTCACCCTCGGTCCTTCTCCCGGAGGAAGAGGGAAGACAAGCCCTTCTACCTCCGGGAGAAGGGTGGGGTGGGGAGAGCAAAGCGAGGGGAACCGAAGGCGGGAGGATTTATGTCATGTGGTTAGGTAATTCTCAATAGTCGATCTGCATTAAAAGCAATGCCGTGGTCATGCATCCATTTATCTGCTGGCCTCCGCGGCCATTGGAGGAACAAAACTCCGGACGCGGGATAAACGACTACTCGCGGTCGAGCGAAAGCTCGGTTGTGCACTGCCGGACGCCCGCGAGCATTGACATGAAATGTTGCGGTATGAGCCGCCGAGATTGCGCTTCGGTCATGACGACCGCTAACGCCTGAGTCGCAAGTAAATTTCCGGCAGCTTGTTCGGCAGGCTGTTGATGTGGTCGAGCACGAGGTAGTGCCCGCGGCCGAATATCTGCGGCAGATACTGGTTGGCCATGGTATCGACGGTGATGCAGAACGGGTGCACGCCGGCCGCCATCGCCTCCTTGACCGCCATGCGCGTGTCTTCGTGCAGATAACGCCGGTCGCCGCCGTCGTCGTAATCTTCCGGCCGGCCGTCCGACAGAATCAACAGCAGGCGGCGCCGGCTTTCCACGCCGTTGAACCGCGCGGTCGCATGACGGATCGCCGCGCCCATGCGCGTCGCGAGCCGTCCCGACATGCCGCCGATCACGCTCTTGATCGCGGTGGTCAGCGGCTCGTCGAAATCCTTGATCGTGTAGTAGCTCACGTTGTCGCGATACTTGGAACAGAAGCCGGCGATCGAATACGCGTCGCCGACTTCCTCCATGCTTTCCGCGAACAGCAGGACGCCGGCGCGTATCCGGTCGACGAGCCGGCCACCGCCTTCGGGCAGGTGCTGCATGATCGACGTGGACATGTCGGCGAGCAAAGTGACCGACACGTCGCGCTGCTTGATTTCGCGCCGGCGGTAGATCGCGGGCTGCGGCGACATGCCGGCGCGCTGCTCCGATACATAGCTGACCACCGCATTAAGATCGATGTCGTCGCCGTCGAACTGCCGCACCTTGGGCGCGAGCCGCGTCGGCTTCTGCGCCTGGATCGCTTTCTTCAACCGTTTGAGCGCGAGCGCGTACTGGTTCGTCAGCCGGGTGGCTTCCGCCAGATTGGATTCGGCGAGCGGCTTTTCCTGCACCCAGCTCCAGTTGCGCTTGTAGCGGCCTTCGCGGTAATCCCACTCGGGGTACGGTTTGCCCTTGTCGCTGCCCTGACCGCCCTGCTCCTGCGTCTGCGTGCGCTGCAGCGACATCTTGCTCGAGCCCGCGCTCTGACCGTCGCTCGGCACCATTTTTTCGCGCTCGCCGCTCTGGTCGCCGCCAGTCTCGGCATTCTGCTCATCCTCGTTCTCGCCGTTCTCGCCATCTTCGCTTTCCTGCTTTTCGCCGTCGGCGCCCGCCTGCGTCTGCTGCGGCTGCTCCTGCTCGCTCTGCGCGTGCGCGGAGCGCGCGGCGTTGGGCGCGCGGCCGGGCAAGTACGCGCCCTGGTAAACTTCCTGATCGGTGACGGGCGCAAGCGTCGTTTCGCGATACAACTCGTTGGCGATTCGAAACGAATCCGCGATAGTGGCGCCGGGCTCGAGCAAGGAACGCAGCCGGGCGTCCAGCGCCGTAGGCTGACCCCGCATGATCGCGAGCGCCCCTTCAACCATCGCCAGCGCGAAATCGTAATACGGCAACGCTTCGGGCGGGCGCAGCCGGTGCGATACACCGGTCGCATGCAGGCGCGCGAGAAAGTTGGGCACGCGCTGCTGCACGCGCGCATCTACGCGCAGGTCGTCGCACGCATCGAAAATCAGCTGAAACCGCGGCACGTCGTCGCCGTAGCGGGCGAACAACGGCGCCCAAGCGACTTGTCCCGATTTTGGTAGCTCCGCGCCGACTTCGCGGAATATCTGCTCGAGCGCCGCCCGATCGAAGCTGCCGAACAACTGACGGCCCGCGGCATGCAGCACCGCCAAAATTGCCTCGTCGCGATCGGGCATGACCGCGGGTACGAACAAGTTGCGCCCGTCCGATTCGACGAACGGCCGCCCTTTGTCGGGCGACCACGTGCTTTCCTTCAATTCGAACGGCCGCTCGTACCAAATGTTGAGCAGCAGCGTCAACAGCCGGTTGCGCTCGTTCATGCGGAAACCCGGCAGATGATCGAGCAGCACCGACAGGCTTTCCTCGCTTTCGAGGCGGAAGTACGCTTCGCCGCGCGCGCGTCCCGATTGCATGATGTCGGCGCCGCGCAGGGCCCACGGCAGCACCGCCTGGGCGCCCAGCAGATTGCGCACGCGGACGGCGCCGCCAAGATAAGTCGCGAGCATCAGCTTGCGCGTCTCGAACAACTCGTCCAGCGGCTCGCACAGCTGCTCAATGCCCGTGATCCCCTGGCGGCACGCAAGATCGAGCACCGGCATCGAGAAGTAGGCGCGCCCGCTATCGCTGTGCCGCGCGTACCACATGAAACCAATTTCAGCCCAGCGGCGCTCGCCGGCGTGGCCCAGCGTGCCAAATGCGCGCGGCAGGTTCGCCATATAGCCTTCGAGCGCGGCGGCCGGGCCCGGCCAGTGCAGAAATTCGAGCGCCTGCGTCGTCCATGGCAGCACGGTCTCGGAGATTTTCTCGGCGTCGCGGCTGCCGCGCACGAACGCCTTGCCGGCTTCGCGGTCGTGCTGGAAGAGCCGCTTGACCGCGTCGAGCCATACGAGCGCGACGTCGTCGCCGTGGTGGCGCAGCGGCGGCAGCGCATCGGCCACTTCGCGATGCGCGACGAACGAGAGGGCGCTTAATTCCTCAAGCGCTTTCTCGATAGCGGCAGACGATGAAACGGGCGTGGCGGCGGCCATTACCGAGGATTGCGTAAATGGGTGACAAACCATTTGCGCCTTGAATCTCCCTTCTCCCTCCGGGAGAAGGGTTGGGGATGAGGGAGCTGAGCGTACAACATTTATGTAAGGCTCAGTAGGTGGCTGGAGCCGCCGGCGGAATCAGGCGAAGTGCGCTTTGACGATTTCCATCAGCGCATCGGCGAGCTCAATATCGTCGGTGAGCGGATTGACCATCGAGACCTGGCACGCATTCACCGGGTCGAGCCCGGCGTTGATCATGTTCGCGGCGTAAACGAGCGCGCGCGTTGAGGTCGCCTCCTCCAGGCCGTGGTCTTTGAGCAACCTGCCTTTGCGCCCGGTCGCAACGAGCTTGGCCGCGAGTTCGGCACTGATGCCCGGCACTTCGTTGACCACGATCTTGCGCTCGACGTCTTCCGCCGGAAAATCAAAGTTGATCGCGATGAACCGCTGCTTGGTCGACGGCTTCAAGTCCTTCAGTACTGTCTGGTAGCCGGGGTTGTACGAGATCACGAGCAGGAAATCCTCGTGCGCGTCGATTTCCTGGCCCTTCTTCTCGATCGTGAGCCGGCGCCGGTGATCGGTCAGCGAGTGAATCACGACCGTCGAATCGGTGCGCGCCTCGACGATTTCATCGAGATAGCAGATGGCGCCGGCCTTCACCGCGCGCGTCAGCGGTCCGTCCTGCCAGACCGTCGAGCTGCCTTCGAGCAGGAAGCGCCCGACGAGGTCGGAGCTCGTCAGATCTTCGTGGCACGACACCGTCACCAGCGGGCGTGCGAGGGTAAAGGCCATGTGCTCGAGAAAGCGCGTCTTGCCGCAACCCGTCGGCCCCTTGAGCATTACGGGCAGACGCTTGCGGTAAGCCGCCTCGAAAATCGCCACTTCGTTGCCCTGCGGCTCGTAATACGGCGCGATATCGCTCGCTCTGGGCTGCTGGATGATGTCGTGTTCGACGCCGCGCAGGCGGGTTGCTGCAGTCTTCATTCAATAATCCTTGGCTGGGAGGTCGGGCCGATATCGCAACCGACCCGCTGAGCTATATTCTAGCAGCGCTTTAGGATCGACGATTGAGGATTGAGGATTGAGGATAGAGGATCGAGGATTCAGATAAGTAACCCCGATACGCAATCCTCAATCCTAAAGCACCACCGGCCGGTCGGGGAGTTCGTTCGGGTTGTCGCCGAGCGGCGGAAAGTGTAGCGCCAGCAGCGCGGTGATTTCGGCGATGGCGGCGACCGCGCCGGCCTCGAAGCGCCGGGCCTTGAACGCGTCTTCCATGCGGCGGCAAATCGCGTCCCATTCGGACTGCGCGACCCGGGCACTGATGCCGCGGTCGGCGACGATTTCGATGCGGCGATCCACGAGCTGCACGTAGACGAGCACGCCGCTGTTGTGCACGGTATCCCATACGTTGAGGGCCGCGAACAGTTCCTCGGCGCGTTGCCGCACGCTTTGCCCTCGCCACAGGGCTGCCGGATGCAGACCGGCTTCGACGGCAAACCGCAACTCGCCGTCATGGGTCTTTTCCGAGGCGGCGATAGCCGCTTCGATGGCATCGAGCGCGCTGCGCGAAAATGCGCGGCCGAGAATCCAGTGCGGTGCGAACAGATGCTTGATTACGTGTGAGACGTCCATTACCAGCTTCCCGATGAGCCGCCGCCGCCGGAACTGCCGCCCCCCCCACTGAAGCCGCCGCCGCTGAACCCGCCGCCGCTGCTGAAGCCGCCACCGCCGAATCCGCCGCCGCCGAATCCGCCGCGCGAGCCGCCGAGCAGCGAAAAAATAAAACCGACGATCGCCGCAATGATGGCGATCACCAACGCGCCGCCTACCGTCCACGCGATGAAACCGATAACGCCTCCTATGATGCCGGCGCCGACGAAGCGGCCGAAAATCGCGCGCAGGACGCCGCCCACCACGAACACGAGGACGAAGCCGATCACCAGCAGCGTGTTGAGATCGAACCCGCGCTCGCGCTGCGCCGGGGCCGCTTTCGGCGGCGGCAGCGGCTCGCCGTCGGTGACCCTGATAATGCGGTCGACGCCCGCGGTGATCCCGCGGTAAAAATCACCCTGCTTGAAGCGCGGCGTGATTTCTTCCGCAATTATGCGCTTCGCGGTTGCGTCGTTGAGCGCCCCCTCGAGACCGTAGCCAACTTCGATGCGCAGCTTGCGGTCGTCCTTCGCGATCAGCAGCAGCACGCCGTCGTCGATGCCCTTGCGCCCGAGCTTCCATTTTTCTTCGACCTTCACCGCGAACTCTTCGACGGACTCAGGCTGCGTCGTCGGCACGATGAGCACCGCGATCTGGCTGCCCTTGCGCTTTTCGAACTCCGCGAGCGTCTGCTCGAGCGTTGCCTGCTCCTGGGCCGACAGGGTGCCGGTCAGGTCGGTTACGCGCGCCTTGAGCGGTGGAATCGCGACATCCGCATGTGCGCATGCCGCGAACAGCAACGCGATGGCCAGCAGGGCCCGCGGCCACGCGTGCTTAAGCCACGTGAGGTTTAGCGAGCCCTGCTTCATCGATTACTTGGCCGGCGCGGGTGCGGGTGCTGGCGTCGGCGCAGGTGTAGTGCCGAAATCGACTTTGGGCGCCGTCGAGATTTCTTTCTCATTGTCGACCGTGAACTGCGCTTTTTCCTTGAAGCCGAACATCATGGCCGTCAGGTTGTTGGGGAAAGAGCGCACGGTCACGTTGTATTCCTGCACGGCCTTGATGTAGCGGTTACGCGCGACCGCGATACGGTTCTCGGTGCCTTCCAGTTGCGCCATCAAATCGCGGAAATTCTGGTCCGATTTCAATTGTGGATAATTTTCGGTGACGACCAGCAAACGCGACAACGCCGAGGACAATTCACCCTGCGCGGCCTGGAATTTCTGGAACGCGCCCGGATTGTTCACCAGCTCGGGGGTCGCCTGTATGCTGCCGACTTTGGCACGCGCGTTAGTCACGCCGAGCAGCACGTCTTTTTCCTGCTGCGCGAAGCCCTTCACCGCGTTCACGAGGTTCGGAATAAGGTCGGCGCGCCGCTGATACTGGTTGACGACCTCGGACCACGCGGCTTTGACCTGCTCATCGGACGATTGCAGCGTGTTGTAACCGCACCCCCCGAGACCCAGCGTCAACGTCAGTACCAGAGCGACCACTGAAAATCGTTTCATTACACGTCCTCCTTAAATTGAAATCCTGCGGGGTCTATATTGGGGCCGATTTTTCGCTTTGCAAGCCTTGCATCGTTTCAACGGCAAAACACAGGTCCACCCACGCTTTGGCCTTCTCCGGCAGGCTGCGCAACAGATACGCGGGATGATAAGTCACGATCAGCGGAATGCCCTGATATTGGTGTATTTTGCCGCGCATGCTGGCTACCGCGGCATCGCGCTTCAACAGGTTGACCGCGGCGACTTTGCCGAGCGCGACGATCAGTTTGGGCTTGATCAACGCGATCTGACGGTGCAGATAAGGCTCGCACCGGGCGGCTTCGGCCGATTCCGGGTTGCGGTTGCCGGGCGGCCGGCATTTGACGGTATTCGCGATGTAAACATTCTGTCCGCGTCTCAATTTAATCGCCGCTAGCATGTTGTCGAGCAGCTTGCCGGCCTGGCCCACAAACGGCTCGCCTTTCGCGTCTTCCTCGGCGCCGGGACCTTCGCCGACGAACAGCCAGTCGGCAGCTTCATCTCCGACGCCGAACACGGTCTTGTTGCGGCCCTTGTGCAGCGGACAAGCAACGCACGCCGCGACACTGTCTTTCAACTGCGGCCACTCCAGGGTCGCGATTTCGATCGCGCGCGCGTCGAGGGGCGGCACTTTCGGCAGGCCGCGCACAACCACCTGCTCGGCGACGACCCTAGTTGCAACAGGTGCAGCCGTTGGCGCTGCGACTGGCGCAGGCTCCGCCGCGGGCGCGCGCAGGCGCCACACCGGCGTGAGCCCGAGTTCCTTCAGGATGTCTTCGCGCGAAACGCTCACCCAAGCTCCAATTGCATCACGATCGCGTCCTCGCGGCCGGCGTGCGCCGGGTAATAACCGCGCCGGATCGCGATTTCGCTGAACCCCGCATCCGCATACAAGGCGATTCCCGCCAGGTTGGTCGGCCTGACTTCGAGAAAAATTTTGTGCGCCGCGAAGTCACGCGCAAGCTTGAGCACGAATTTGAGCATTTCCCGGCCGCGGCCGCGGCGTTGCCAGCCCTCGGCGACGCTCAGGTTGAGCAAATGCGCCTCGCCGACCGCTATCATCATTACACAATAGCCGATGATTTCACCGCCGGCCTCGACCACCCAGCAATGATAGCCTTCGCGCAACGAATCCCTGAAGTTGCCGCGCGTCCACGGATGCGGGTAGACGGCTTTCTCGATCATCATGACCGCATCGAGATCGTGCTCGACCATGCGGCGATAGCGCGAGATATTGTCGAGTAACGCGCTCACGCGTCCCCCTTCGTCGACCCTTGCGCCGCAACGCTAGGCAGGGGAGCGAGTTGGATTGCGCCTACGCGCAATAGCGGGCTAAAACCGGCGCTCATCGCTCATTCACCTTCAATGCGACTTTGTTGCGCACGTAAAGCGGCAGCGCATCCGCGGCGTCGACCGCTTCGCCGCGCGCGAATTGGCGCGCCGCGAGCGTGGCGATTTCGCGGGCATGGGGCGCAAGACGCTCGATCACTCGATCCAGTCTGCCCGCGTAGCGCGCCACCAGTTCCTCACCGAATGCGGCAAATCCACTGCCGCAGGCTATCCATTGCCCGGCCGGCAAGTCCGGCACGGCAGTTGGCTTGTACAGACCCGGCGCGAGCGCCTCGGACCAGTCGTCACCGCGTCTTTCGTAGGCCGCGTGATAAACCTCGCCCATGCGTGCGTCCAGACAGCACACCGCGCGCGCCGCGCCCGACGCTTCCGCCAGCGCCATCAGCGTCCCGACCGCGGCCACCGGCACGTCGACGCCGAATGCGATGCCCTGTGCCACGCCACATGCGATGCGCACCCCCGTAAAGGCGCCCGGCCCCGCGCCGAATGCCACGCCGTCGAGATCGCGCGCCGCGAGCTGATGCGCGGCGAGCAGCGCGTCGACCATCGGTAGCAGCAATTCCGAATTGCGCTGCCCTGCCACGACTTCGCGCGTGTCAATCTTACCGTCCAGCCACAAAGCGGCTGAGCAAAGTTCGGTCGAAGTCTCGAGCGCAAGAATTTTCAATGCACGGGTAGTCGGCGGTAAAATCCGATTTTACCCACTCCGCGCTGGACGTGCCGGTCGAACGCGCGGAAATTCCTTACGGTATACTGCGCCGCACTCCGCATCGCAAACTTCGCGAAATCCAGATTGACATGCGCTTCGTCGCCTTGCGCAACATAGCCTTAATAATTCTGAAAGCATGGCCGGCCTCGCTGGTCATCGCAGCCTGCGCAACCGATGCCGTTGCCCAGGCGTATCCGTCACGGCCGGTCACGGTCGTGATTCCCGCGCCGGCCGGCGGGCCAACCGATATCGTCGGGCGGCTGGTCGCGCAGATGCTCACCGAAGCGCTCGGCCAAACCGTCATCGCGGACAACCGCACCGGGGCCGGCTTGACGATAGGCACCACGTACGCGGCGAAAGCAAAACCCGACGGCTATACTTTGACTATTGCGAGCCCGAGTTCGCACTCGATCGCGCCCGGGCTATATCCGAATCTCGCGTACGACCCGGTCAAGGATTTCGAACCGATCACGCTGCTGGTGACTTCCCCGACCGTGCTGGTGATCCACCCGTCGCTGCCGGCAAAATCGCTCAAGGAGTTCATCGCCTTTGCGCGCGCCCGGCCCGGTCAGCTCAACTACGGTTCCGGCGGCAACGGCACGACTTCGCACCTCACCGGCGAATTGTTCAAGACTATGGCCAAGGTCAGCATCCTGCACATTCCATATAAAGGCAGCGCCCCCGCCAACACCGATCTTCTCGGCGGACAGTTGCAGATGATGTTTCACGGACTGCATTTGACGCTGCCTTACATCACGACCAACCGACTGCGCGCGCTCGGCGTCACCAGCCTGCGGCGCTCGGCCATGGCGCCGGAACTCCCAACGCTCGCTGAATCCGGCCTGCCCGGCTTCAAGGTCAACGGCTGGTACGGCGTGATGGCTCCGGCTGGCACGCCTAAACCCATCATCGATCAACTCAACGCTGCCCTGCTCAAAAACCTCAATGCGCCGGGAATGAAACAGCGCCTCACCAATCAGGGCATGGTTGCGGTCGGCAGTACGCCGGAAGAATTGGCCGTCGTGATACGCGAAGAGTTGCAAGTCTGGTCAAAAGTCATCAAGGAATCCGGCGCCAAAATCGATTAGCGCAATCAGTTGTTATCATTGCGGCTCTCCCCTTCCACGCTTCACGAGTCATCATGAAAATTGCCGAAGTCAAAGCGTTTGCGTTGTCGTTCAAGCTCGAGAATGCGCCGCGCCGCGGCACCGGCCAGCCGATCAAGAAAGACATGGTGGTTGTGCGCGTGCGCACCACCGACGGCATTACGGGTTACGGCGAATCGCACCATGCGCTGGCGCCCACGGTGGTCGCGGACATCGTCAATCACAATCTGGCGCCCATCGTCGTCGGCGCTGACGCGATGGAAGTCGAGGACCTCTGGCAGAAGGTCTACACCAAGCAGGCGCAGACCCACGGCCCCGGCTGGTCCCTGTATAAAGCGTTAAGCGGTGTGGACATGGCGTTGTGGGACGTGCGCGGCAAGGCGCTCAGACAACCTGTCTACCGGCTGCTCGGCGGCTCGCGCAAGAAAATCCGCGCCTATGCCGGCGGGGTATGTCTCGGATACCAGCCGCCATCTCAACTGCTCGAAGAAGCGCAGCGTTTCGTGGCGCAGGGCTATACCGCCCTCAAACTGCGTTTAGGCGACAGCGTCGAGCGCGACATCGAGCGCGTGCGTTACGTGCGCGCCGCGCTGGGAGACAAGATTGACATCATGGTCGACGTCAACACCCGGTATTCATTCCTCGATTTGCAGCGGGCGCTGCCCGCGCTCGAGGAATGCCGCGTGTTCTGGCTCGAAGAGCCTTTCACGCCCGACAGCGTCGCCGATTACACCTACTTCAATCAGCGCACCTTGATACCTTTGGCAGGCGGCGAAAACCATTTCACCCGCTTCCAGGCGCGCGAGTTGCTCGAAAACCGCGCCGTCGACATCATCCAGCCCGACCCTTGCAAGGCGGGCGGCATCACCGAATGCAAGAAAATCGCCGATCTCGCATCCGCTTTCAAGCGCCCGTTCGCGCCGCATACGGGTATGAGCGCGATCGATGCCGCCGCCTGCGTCCACCTGCTGTGCGCGGCACCGAATGCGCTCATCTACGAAGGCGATTGCGCCGCATATAACCCGTTCCGCGACGAACTGTGCCGCGGGGCCGCGCAAGTGGTCAACGGTTACATCGAACCGTCGGATGCGCCCGGCCTTGGCCTCGAAGTCGACGAATCGCTGTTCACGCGCTTCCCCGGCATCCCCGGACCCTGCTATATTTGATTCGCGGTTCGCTCTCCCCTTTTACACCTCTCTCCTCACTGCGAAAGCATATGCGCGAATATAAAATAGCTGCCATCCCCGGCGATGGCATCGGCACCGAAGTCATCGCCGCGGGCCTGCAGGCGTTGCAAGTCCTGGCGGAGCGCGATCGCGGCTTCAAGCTCGCGATCGAGCACTTCCCGTGGAGCAGCGATTATTACAAGAAACACGGCTATTACATTCCGGACGGCGGCCTAGAAAAACTCAAAACATTCGACGCGATTTTCTTCGGCGCTGTCGGCGCACCCGACGTGCCCGATCACGTGTCGCTGTGGGGCTTGCGCCTGCCGATCTGCCAGGGGTTCGATCAGTATGCGAACGTGCGCCCGGCGCGCGTGCTGCCGGGTGTCACCAGCCCTCTGGTGGGCGGCGAACGCATCGACTGGGTCATCATCCGCGAGAATTCCGAAGGCGAATATTCCGGCAGCGGGGGCCGCGTGCATACGGGCCTCCCCGAGGAAGTCGCCACCGAGACCTCGGTCTTTACGCGCAACGGCGTAGAGCGCATCCACCGCTTCGCTTTCGAACTCGCGGCCAAGCGCCCGCGCAAGCACCTCACGCTCGTCACCAAATCGAACGCGCAGCGCCACGGCATGGTGATGTGGGACCAGATTTTCTACGAAGTCGCGAAAAATTACCCTCAGGTGGAAACCCAGCGCGTGCTCGTTGACGCGATCACGACGCAAATGGTGTTGAAGCCTTATATGCTCGATACTTTCGTCGCGACCAACCTGCACGCCGACATCTTGTCGGATCTCGCCGCGGCGTTATCCGGCAGCCTGGGCATCGCGCCGACCGCGAACCTGAATCCGGAACGCACGTTTCCATCGATGTTCGAGCCTATCCACGGGTCGGCATTCGACATCACGGGCAAAGGCATCGCCAACCCGATCGCGACGTTCTGGACTGCCTCGATGATGCTCGAGCATCTCGGCGAAAAAGAAGCGTCGGTGCGCATGATGAAAGCGATCGAAGCGGTCACCGCCAAAAAGATCCACACCCCCGATCTAGGCGGCGAAGCAACGACCGAAATTGTCACTGCGGCCGTCTGCGACGCGCTTTAGCGGGTCGCATGCATGGCGGGCATGCGAGGCATGCCGGCTTTTCGGTTGTCGGCAGGACGGATTCAGAGAAGAATCCGGTCTTTAGCCGCTTTCACCGAACACATTCATGAACATGAATCATCCGAACTTGCTTAGCTCCAAATTTTGCGCTGAAAGCGGCGGAGATCTACCATGAACTCCCCCGCCCGCTCGTTGACCGCGATTCTCGTGTGCGGCAGCGTGATCGTCACCCTCGCCATGGGCATACGCCACGGCCTGG
>JBKJMN010000375.1:0-3114 GCA_046596405.1 Burkholderiales bacterium | reverse complement strand
TCGCGATCGCCGTTTTCATCAGCATGATGCGCGAGATGCGCGCCGGGCAGCAGGCGATGCGCCGCGTGGTCGCCAACATGGACTGGACCTCGGTGCTCTCGAGTCTGCAGGGTTCGTCCAAGGAGTCGGTGCGCATACTCGACATCATCGACAAGCGCCTGCAGAAGCTCGAAGCACTGGAAAAACTCCAGATCTCCCAATCCTCGTTCAAGCAGGGGCGCTGACGAACCCCCAATGTTGAATTTTAAATTTTGAATGATGAGTGCGAGAGCGCCAGACGCATTCAATAATTCAACATCCGACATCCGACACTCTGCATCTCCTTGATTGACCGCTCACTGCGTACGCGATACATTCCTTTTCCGGGAAAGCGGTGGTGGACTTCCCTAATCTGTATGAGGGGATCGACGATGGCACGAATTTGTGATTTGAAAATCGCAGGTGCGTTTGCTGCGCTCTGGTTACTCGCGGCGCACCCCGCGGCTGCGGCTGAAGTTGCCGAACTCAAGATCGCGCGTCAGTTCGGCATCTCGTTTTTGCCCATCCACGTGATGCAGGACAAGAAACTGTTTGAGAAGCACGCCAAAGCCGAGGGACTGGACACGCAGGCGACTTACCTGCAGATTGCCGGCGGTGCCGCGCAGAACGACGCTTTACTCTCTGGCAGCATACACGTCGCGGGCGGCGGAGTGCCGCCGCTTGCGATCCTGTGGGCGCGCACCCGCGGATCGCAAAACGAGGTCAAGGCGATCAGCGCGAAAAATGCCGCGCCGATCATGTTGCTGACACGCGAGGCCCGCATCAAGTCGATTCGCGACTTCACCGAGCAGGACAGAATCGCGATGCCAGTGGCTAAAATCTCCGGCGGCGCCATTATTCTGCAGATGGCGGCGCAGAAGGAATTCGGCAAAGGCAACGAGTTCAAGTTCGATAATCAGAGCGTAAGCATGGCAACACCGGATGCGACGACCGCCTTGCTGTCGGGCGGCGGCGAAATCAACAACCACTTTTCGGAACCGCCTTTCCAGTACCAGGCGTTGAAGAAGGCGGGTGTGCGCTCGATACTCAAATCGTATGACGTACTGGGCGGCATCACCACTTACAACCTGGTATGGACGACGACTAAGTTTCACAATGAGAATCCGCGCACTTATCGCGCGTTCCTCGCGGCTTTTAACGAGGCGATTCAGGAGATCAACAAGGACCGCAGAGGCGCGGCGGAAGCGTATGTGCGCATTACCAAGGAAAAAATTTCGGTTGACGAGATACTCGAACTCATCAACAACCCGGAATTCGAGTTCACCATGACCCCGAAGAACCTGATGAAGATCGTGGGCTTCATGTCCGAAGTGGGGCATATCAAAGTCAAACCGGAGACGTGGAAGGACCTGTTTTTCCCGGAAGTGCATAGCCTGCCGGGCAGTTGAGCGCACGCCGCCGCTGGTCGTGCGTTGCGTAGTCTCGGCATCGATGACCATCTAACGGGCGATTCATATGACGACGATCAAAGACGCCGTCCCCAAGGTGGCTGCGCGCGGCGTCTCGGTCAGCTACGGCAGCCTTCACGCACTGCACGACGTGTCGCTCGAAGTCCGTGACGGGGCCTTCGTTTGCCTGCTGGGCCCCTCGGGTTGCGGCAAGACGACGTTGCTCAACGCGATCGCAGGCTTCGTCGCGCCGTCCTCTGGCGAGATCCTGGCCGATGGTGCGCGGGTGCTCGCGCCCGGCGCCGACCGCGGCATGGTATTCCAGGAATACGCGCTGTTTCCGTGGTTCACCATCGAAGAGAATGTGCAGTACGGCCCGCGCTTGCGCAATGTGGACAAGGCGCGGCTCACGGAGATATCCGATCATTATCTCGAACTCGTACACCTCGCCTCGATCAAGCATCGCTACCCCAATCAGTTGTCAGGCGGCCAGCGCCAGCGCGTCGCTATCGCACGCGCGCTGGCCAATCAGCCCAACATCCTGCTCATGGACGAGCCGTTTGGCGCGCTCGACGCGATGACGCGCGAGGCGCTGCAGGAAGAGTTGCTCAACATCTGGGAGGCCGAGCGGCGCACTTGCCTGTTCGTCACGCATAGCATAGGCGAGGCGGTGTTTCTTGCCGATACGGTTGTGGTCATGCAGGCACATCCGGGCCGTATCCAGGTCGTTATGGAAAACCCGTTGCCGCGGCCGCGCGATCGCACGTCCGATGCATTTTTCTCGGTGTACCGGCAGATCGACGAGTGCCTGCGCGCGACGCACGTGTCCTCGTCGGTTGCGGCGGCTGTCGAATGATGATCGACGAGGGCGGCGCGCCGCGCACCGATGCACTCGGCACGCGTGTGGCGACGCCGCGCGGCCGCATTGTGATGGCGGTCGTCTCGCTCACGGGCACGCTGGCGTTGTGGGCGCTGGTGAGCGCAAGCGGGTGGGTCGACAAAATCCTGCTGCCGTCGCCGTTCGAAGTGCTGCGCGCATTCGCTGCTTCAATGTCGGACGGCACCCTGGTGAAGCACATCGTCGCGAGCCTGCTGCGTGTCATCGAGGGTTTTGCGGTCGCGCTCGTCGTCGCGGTGCCGCTCGGTGTCGCGATGGGCGTTTCGCGCATCGTCTATGGGCTAGTCGACCCTCTTCTCGAACTCTTACGTCCGATTCCGCCGATCGCCGTAATCCCATTGGCGATTCTGTGGTTCGGCATCGACGAGTTATCGAAAGTGTTTATCATCGCGTACGGTGCATTCTTTCCCATACTGGTGAACACCCTGGCGGGGTTCCGGGAAGTCGATCGCGTGCAAGTGCGGGCCGCGCAGGCGTTGGGCGCCAATCGCTACCATATCTTCAGGGATGTGGTGCTGCGTAGCGCGTTCCCCTTCATGATCGTCGGCGCGCGATTGGGCATGAGCATGGCGTTCATCGTGCTCGTCGCCGCCGAGCTGATCGCGTCGAGCGCCGGGCTCGGGTTCATGATCAGCGATGCGCGCTATAATTTCCGCACCGACCAGATTTTTCTCGGCATGGCGTGCATAGGCGCGCTTGGTTTCGCGCTGAACATGCTGCTGCTGCGCGTCGAACGCTCGTTGCTCAAGTGGAAATCGCTCTGAACGCATTTATGTCACACCATCACAA
>JBKJMN010000191.1:0-3231 GCA_046596405.1 Burkholderiales bacterium | reverse complement strand
AGATAGAACGAATAAGCAAGCAGGGTTTCCACGCTCCAGCGCTTGAGCAGCCGGGGCATCACGAGCCGCACGACGAATGCGGCAGCCGAGAAAGTCGCGAGGACGATGCCGATGACCGAGGCCGACAGGTCGATCGAGTGCGCGTAGATCGGCAGGTAAAACTGGAACATGTCGATACCGGTCACGACCAGGCTGCTGGTCGCCAGCACGCGCCACACGCCGGGCCGCGCCAGCGCGGCGCGGACGCTGCCGCCGCGCGCCGCGTCCGGTTGCGCATGCGGCACCACGATCTTTTTAACGATCACCAGGCCAACGGGCACGAGCGACACCGCGACTACGCCCAGGCAGGCGTAGGCATACCCCGCATGATCGATCGAAAAGCCGACCAGCAGCGGGCCGACAAAGCTCGCGACCGCGAGCGCAAGGCTGAAATTGCTGAAGTTGCGCGCCCGCTCGCGGGCATCGCTCAGCAAGCCGACCAGGTTCTGCAGCGCGACGTTGATGAAGGTGAACGCAAAGCCGTTCATGGCCGCGGCGACGAACAGCGCCGGCATGCCCGGAAAGAGATAAGGCACGAGCATGCCGCACGCGCCGCCGGCCGCGCCGATGATGAGCGGCCGGCGCGACCCGAAGCGGTCGGCAAAGCGCCCGGCGAGCAGCGACAGCAGCATCGGGAACACCGAGAACGTCGCGGCGAGAACGCCCACGGCGACGGGTTGCGCCCCCAGCTGCAGCGCGTAGAGCGCGAGCAGCACGCGGCCTGCGCGCACCCCGGTCATGCTGAAAAGCGTCAGCGCGAGAACGTAGCGGATCGACATCAGGGACGGCGCGGCGCGCCCTTCATGCTGCAGGAGCCTGCGGCAGCGTCACTTTTTCGCGGCATCCATTTCGGCAAACGCTTCGCGCGCGAGGCGGAAGCCGTCGATGCCCGCCGGCATGCCCGCGTAGGCCGCGACCTGCAGCAGCACTTCCTTGATTTCGTCCTTGGTCACGCCGTTGGTGAATGACGAGCGGATGTGCAGCTTCAACTCGTGCGGCCGGTTCATGATCGTGAGCATCGCGATATTGAGCAGGCTGCGCGTCTTGCGCGGCAGTCCCGGACGCGTCCAGATCGAGCCCCACGCCGCCTCGGTCGCGAACTCCTGGATCGCCAGCGCGAAATCGTCTGCGCCGCTGATCGATTTTTCCACGTACGCGTCGCCGAGCACTTCTTTACGCACGGCGAGGCCCTTGGCGAATAATTCTGACGGCATGACAAGCCTCCTAAAAAATTAGTGGAAAAATCCGCATCACTGGCGAGCGCCGGTGATTTTCCCTATAGTAGCACCTCCCGTTTTTCCACTTTTTCAAGCGAGCAACACATCATGGAACTCAATCTCAAAGGGCGCAGCGCGCTCATCACCGGCGGCTCGCGCGGCATCGGCTACGGCGTCGCTGAATCACTCGCGGCCGAAGGCTGCGTGCTGCATCTCGCCTCGCGCAATGCCGGGAGCCTGGCAGCGGCGAACAAGAAACTCACGGACCGGTATGGCGTGAAAGTCAGCGTGCACGCGCTCGATCTCTCGACGCAGGCCAATGCGATCGCGCTGGTCAAAGCGTGCGGTCCGCTCGATATCCTGATCAACAATGCGGGCGCGATTCCGCAAGGCGAACTTACCGCGCTCGACGACAAGACCCTGCGCGACGCGTGGGACCTGAAGGTGTTCGGCTTCATCAACCTCACGCGCGAAATCTTCCGCGACATGTGCGCGAATAAGCGCGGGGTAATCGTCAACATCATCGGCGTGGCCGGCGAGCGGCCGCATGCGAATTACATCGCGGGCAGCATGGGCAACGCGGCGCTGATGGCGATGTCGCGCGCGATGGGCAGCGAAAGCCCCGACCAGGGCGTGCGCGTCATCGGCTTGAACCCGGGCTCGATCGAGACCGACCGCCAGGTCGTGCGCTGGGAAGCGCGCGCAAAAAAAGAATTCGGCGACGAGAACCGCTGGCGTGAACTGACGACCGGATTTCCGTTCGGCCGCCTGGGCACGGTGCAGGAGATTGCGGATACGGTGACTTTTTTGTGCTCGGACCGCTCGTCGTACACGACCGGCACCGTAATCACGATCGACGGCGGCGCGGCCTGGCGCAAGTAGGCGCGCGGCGCGCCGCGGGGCATTACTCTATTCGCGCGCCGGTTTCTTTGACGAGTTTTGCCCAGCGCGACATTTCCGCCCTGATGATCGCGGCGAACTGATCGGGCGTGTCAGCCGGCAGTTCGAACGCTTCCGCGGCGAGGCGCTCGCGCACCTCGGGCAATTGCAGCACGCGCAGGATCTCGGCGTTAATTTTATCGACTACCGCGCGCGGCGTGCCGGCGGGCGCCAGCATCCCGTACCACGTCGAAGTATCGAATCCCGGCACGCCCGACTCCGCGATCGTCCTGACGTCGGGCATCACCGGCGAGCGGCGCGAACTCGTGACGCCCAGCGCGCGCAGCCGCCCCGCCTTCACCTGCGGCGAGGACTGCGCGATGTTGCCGAAGACCAGCGACACTTCGCCGCCGAGCACCGCCGTCACGGCGAGTGAATTGCCTTTATACGGTATGAGCAGCAGGTTGATGCGCGCCATGCTCTTGAAGAGCTCGGAGGCGAGGTGCGAAGCGCTGCCGCCTGCCGCGATCGTCATTTCGCCCGGCCGCGAGCGCGCGAGCCGCAGCAGATCGGCGACGCCCTGCACCGGCAGCGAAGGATGCGCGACCAGCACGTACGGCGCGACGCCGACGCGCGCGATTGGCGCGAAATCGTTGATGGTGTCGTACGGAAGTTTGGCGAACAAGCTGGCATTGATGCCGTGCGTGCCGCTGGTGCCCATCAGGAGCGTGTAACCGTCGGGCGCGCTTTTCGCGACGAGTTCGCAGCCGACCACGCCGTTGGCACCGGCGCGATTGTCGATCACGACCGGCTGGCTCCACGCTTCCGTGAGTTTTTGCCCGAGCGTCCGCGCGAGCAAGTCCGACGGGCCGCCGGCGGCGAGCGGCACGACGATACGGACGGCTTTAGCCGGGTAGTTCGGCTGCGCCAGAGCCTGCGGCGCCAGACACACGACTGCAGGAGCACAAGCAAAAACGATTTGAGCCGCAGATAAACGCGGTGATTTCAACCGATCATTGCAACACCGCAGCCAGCCATTTGGCTGGGGTTTGGAAACCCAATGTTTTTCGGGGCCGTGTATTCAACTGCAATGCGA
>JBKJMN010000165.1:0-39144 GCA_046596405.1 Burkholderiales bacterium | reverse complement strand
GCGCCGGCCGGCCAATGCTGCTCGACCGCGAGCGCCATCGACGCTGCCGCCTTGCCGGCGCCCACGACGAGCGTGCGGCCTTTCGGCGGCGCCGGCAGATGTTGCGGCACGATCTGCAGCGGGTCGGCCGCCGCGACCGCGGCGTTGAAGCTGCCGAGCAATAGTTCGCGCGGAGTCATACAGCCAAATCGTTTTCAGCCGCAGATAAACGCAGATACACGCAGATAAGGGCAACGACGCTAAATACGTGAATATTCATGTTTCATCTGCGTTTATCTGCGTTCATCTGCGGCTCGTTCGGCTTTTGTTCTATTTGAGGACGCTCTTTAGATACTTGCCGGTGTAACTTGCGGCATTGCTCGCGACGGCTTCCGGCGCGCCTTCGGCGATGATGCGGCCGCCGCCGTCTCCGCCCTCGGGGCCGAGGTCGATGATCCAGTCGGCGGTCTTGATCACGTCGAGATTGTGTTCGATGACGACGACGGTGTTGCCGTGGTCGCGCAACCGGTGCAGCACGCGCAGCAAGAGATCGATGTCGTGGAAGTGCAGGCCGGTGGTCGGTTCGTCGAGTATGTACAAAGTGCGGCCGGTATCGCGTTTGGAAAGCTCGAGCGAGAGTTTGACGCGCTGTGCTTCGCCGCCCGACAAGGTGGTGGCGCTCTGGCCGAGCGTGATGTAGCCCAGGCCGACGTCGAGCAGCGTGTGCAGCTTGCGCGCAATCACCGGCACCGCGCCGAAAAATTCCGCCGCCTGCTCGACCGTCATCGCCAGCACTTGCGTGATGCTCTTGCCTTTGTACTGCACTTCGAGCGTTTCGCGGTTGTAGCGCTGGCCGTGGCAGACTTCGCACGGCACGTACACGTCGGGCAGGAAATGCATTTCGACTTTGATCACGCCGTCGCCCTGGCAGGCTTCGCAGCGCCCGCCTTTGACGTTGAACGAGAAACGGCCGGGCCCGTAGCCGCGTTCGCGCGCCATCGGCACGCCCGCGAATAGTTCGCGGATCGGCGTGAAGAGTCCCGTATACGTCGCCGGATTCGAGCGCGGCGTGCGCCCGATCGGGCTTTGGTCGACGTTGACGACCTTGTCGAAATGCTCGAGCCCCTTGATCGCCGCATGCGGCGCGGGTTCCGCCGTGCTGCCATACAGATGGCGCGCGGCCGCGCTGTAGAGCGTGTCGTTGATCAGCGTCGACTTGCCCGAACCCGACACGCCGGTCACGCAGACGAGCAGGCCCACCGGCACGTTGACCGCGACGTCTTTAAGATTGTTGCCGCGTGCGCCTTCGATGCCGAGCACGCGCTTGGGATCGGGCTTGTGGCGCAGGCCCGGCACTTCGATGCGCCGGCGCCCCGTCAGATACTGGCCGGTCAGCGATTCGGCATTGTTGCGGATATCGTCGGGCGTGCCTTGCGCGATTATGCGGCCGCCGTGCTCGCCGGCGCCCAGCCCGATATCGACGACGTGATCGGCATGCTCGATGGCGTCCTGATCGTGCTCGACGACGATCACGGTGTTGCCGATGTCGCGCAGCCGCTTCAACGTATCGAGCAGGCGCGCGTTGTCGCGCTGGTGCAGGCCGATCGACGGCTCGTCGAGCACGTACATGACACCGGTGAGCCCCGAGCCGATCTGGCTTGCGAGCCGGATGCGCTGCGCTTCGCCACCCGACAGCGTATCGGCGGAACGGTCGAGCGACAGGTAGTCGAGACCGACGTCGTTCAGGAACGTGATGCGGTTGATGATTTCCTTGATGATGCGGTCGGCGATGGCGAGCTTGTTGCCCGGCAGCTTGACCGCGCTGAAAAAAATCGCGGCCTGCTTCAACGGCAGTGCGCTCAGTTCGTAGATCGGGCGGCCGGCCACGCGCACGTTGCGCGCTTCGCGGCGCAGGCGCGTGCCCTCGCACTCGGGGCAGACCTGGCTGTTCAAGTACTTGGCGAGCTCTTCGCGCACGACGAGCGAATCGGTTTCGCGATAACGCCGCTCGAGATTGGGAATGATGCCTTCAAACGTGTGCTCGCGCTGCGACTTGTTGCCGCGCTCCCCGACGTAGATGAATTTTATCCTGGTGGTGCCCGAGCCGTGCAGCACCGCGGCCTGAATCGCCGCCGGCAGTTTCTCGAACGGGGTTTCGAGGTCGAAGCCGTAATGCGTCGCGAGGCACTGCAGCATCTGGAAATAAAACTGGTTGCGCTTGTCCCAGCCGCGGATCGCGCCCGCGCCGAGCGACAGATGCGGGTAGGCGACGACGCGCTTCGGATCGAAGAAGCTGATGTGGCCGAGCCCGTCGCAGCGCGGACACGCGCCCATCGGATTATTGAACGAGAAGAGGCGCGGCTCGAGCTCGGGCAGCGAATACGTGCAGACCGGGCACGCGAACTTCGCCGAAAACAAATGCTCCTTGCCGGTATCCATCTCGACGGCGAGCGCGCGGCCGTCGGAGTGGCGCAGTGCGGTCTCGAACGATTCGGCGAGCCGCTGCTTCAGTTCGGCGCGTACTTTCAGCCGGTCGACCACCACTTCGATGGTGTGTTTGATGTTCTTCTTGAGCTTGGGTAGTTCGTCGATCTCGTGCACTTTACCGTCGATGCGCACGCGCACAAAGCCTTGCGCGCGCAATTCGTCGAGCAGATCGACCTGCTCGCCCTTGCGTCCGACGATCAGCGGCGACAGGATCATGAGCTTGGTGTCTTCGGGCAGCAGCAGCACGTGATCGACCATCTGCGCGACGCTTTGCGCCTCGAGTACGATGTCGTGATCGGGGCAGTGCGGATCGCCGACGCGCGCGAACAGGAGCCGCAGGTAATCGTGGATCTCAGTGACGGTGCCGACGGTCGAGCGCGGATTGTGGCTGGTCGCTTTTTGCTCGATCGAGATCGCCGGCGACAGTCCTTCGATCAAATCGACGTCGGGCTTCTCCATCATCTGCAGGAACTGCCGCGCGTAGGTCGACAGCGACTCGACGTAACGGCGCTGGCCTTCTGCGTACAGCGTGTCGAACGCGAGCGAAGACTTGCCCGATCCGGACAGCCCGGTGATCACGATCAGCCGGTTGCGCGGCAGGTCGAGACTGATGTTTTTAAGGTTGTGCGTGCGCGCGCCGCGGATGCGGATCAACCCGGCGTTCTTGGCGGGCGCGCCGGGCCCCGCGGGTTGCAGCCTGACGACGGAATTAGGATTGGGCAAGGTCTGGCCACTCAGGTAAACCTGCTAATATACCGGACTTTCCCGCCCAAGCCGTATTCCATGAAGTCCTCCGGTAACCGCATGAGCCCCACGGAATTGCGGGCCAGCCTGAGTCTCGCCAGCATTTTCGGCCTGCGCATGCTGGGTATGTTCGTAATCCTGCCGGTGTTCGCCATCTACGCGGAACATCTCCAGGACGGCGACAATCTCACGCTCGTCGGTCTCGCGCTGGGCGCCTACGGGCTGACCCAGGCGATTCTGCAGATTCCTTTCGGCTGGCTGTCGGACCGCTACGGGCGCAAGCCGGTGATTTACTTCGGATTGACAATATTCGCGGTGGGAAGTTTCGTCGCGGCGCTGGCGAGCGATATTTACATCGTGATCCTGGGCCGCGTGCTGCAGGGCGCGGGCGCGATCTCGGCAGCGGTGATCGCGATGGTCGCCGATCTCACGCGCGACGAGCAGCGCACCAAAGCAATGGCGCTGATCGGCTCGACGATCGGCCTCACATTCGCGGTCTCGCTCGTCGCCAGCCCGTGGCTCAATCACATGATCGGCGTGCCGGGCATATTCGCGCTGACCGGCGTGCTGGCCATCCTCGCGATGGGCGTGGTTTACGCAGTGGTTCCCGACGTGACCGAACAATCCGCGGCGGTTGCGGCCGGCGCGCTAGCGGAACGCGCCCCGGGCTTTTTCGCGGTGTTATGCGATCCCGAACTCGCGCGGCTCAACTTCGGGATCCTCGCGCTGCACGCGGTGCTGATGGCGTTGTTTATCGTGGTGCCGCTCTCTTTGCGTGACGCGGGACTCGCGGTCGGTGCGCACTGGCACGTTTATCTGCCGGTCATGCTGGGCTCGTTCGTTTTGCTGGTGCCGGCCATATTGCTCGCCGAGCGGCGCGGCCGCGTTAAACTGATATTCGTCGGCGCGGTGGGTCTGTTGCTCGCGGGGCAGCTCACGATGCCGTGGCTCCTGGGCGGGGTGGCAGAGATCAGTGTGTTTCTGCTGATTTTCTTCACCGCGTTCAACGTGCTCGAAGCGATGCTGCCATCGCTGACGTCGAAACTCGCACCGCCCGGCGCCAAAGGCGCCGCGATCGGCGTCTACAGCAGCGTGCAGTTTCTCGGCACATTCATCGGCGCGGCGTGCGGCGGCTTCCTGTTCCAGCATTTCGGCGCCCGCGGCGTATTCGTGTTCGACTGCGGCCTCTTGCTCTCGTGGCTGGTGCTGGCGGCCGGCATGCGGGCACCGTCGCAGGTGCTTACGCGCGTTTACGCGCTGCCGGCGCTCGACACCCGGCAGGCGGGCTCGCTCGAAGCACAACTGCGCGCGCAGCCGGGCGTGCAGGACGTGCAGCTTGCGCCCGGCGAGCGCACCGCGTACCTGAAAGTCGACGCGCGAGGGTATGACGAACGCGGCGTGATACGATTGATCGAAGCATTGACCTAGGAGGCCGGTATGGCATCAGTGAATAAAGTAATTTTGGTTGGCAATCTCGGCAAAGACCCCGAATCGCGCTTTCTACCCGACGGCGGCGCTGTGTGCAATTTCAGCATCGCCACCACCGACAAGTGGAAAGACAAAAGCGGCGAGCAGCAGGAGCGCACCGAATGGCACCGCATTTCGACGTTCGCCAAGCTGGCTGAAATCTGCGGCGAGTACCTGAAAAAAGGCTCGCAGGTGTACGTCGAGGGCCGGCTGCAAACGCGCAAATGGCAGGACAAGGAAGGCAAAGACCGCTACACCACGGAGATTATCGCCGATCGCATGCAGATGCTCGGCTCGCGCGCGGGCGGTTCAGATTCGATGTCACGTGGGGAGCCAAAAGCGACGGCGTCGGCTGACGGCGGGGGCGGCAAATCCGCGGCGGCTGCGAAAAAAGGCGGCGGCGCTTCGTTCGACGATATGGACGACGACATTCCGTTCTAAAGCGGCCGATGACATTCCGTTCTAAAGCGGCCGACGACATCCGGTTCTAAAGCGGCCGACGGCATTCCGAGTTGGGGCGGACGACGCGACGCATTCTAAAGCGGTCGCAAATCATCCGCTCCCCGGCCGCCGCCGCCATTTCCCTTCGGATATCGCTTCCGGTGCGCCGAGCGTCGCGCTATACCAAGCCCAGCGCGGCCTCCACTGCGTGGCGGCCTTCCGGTGTGGCCATGATGACGAGCGTCATGCCTGGACGTATCCGGTGAGTGCGCTCCGGGTTGAACACCCACTCGTCCTTTTCGCGCAATGCCAGGAGTATGTGATTGCGGTCCGGCAGGTCGAAGTCCGCGAGCACACAAGCGGCGAAGCCGGCCGGCACGATCACCTCTTCGACCCGCAGACTGTCGTCGGACTTCAACATGCGGTCGAGAAACGTGACCACGTGCGGACGTATCATGGCCGAGGCGATGCGCAGCCCGCCGGTGAAGTCCGGCGACACGATGGCATCGGCGCCGGCCTTGCGCAGTTTTCCGGAATTGCGGATTTCGTGGCAGCGCGCGACCACGCGTACGGCGGGATTCAATTGCTTGGCAGTCAGGCTGATCACGAGGTTCTTGTTGTCATCGCCGGTCACCGCGAACACCCCGGCGGCCGTCTCGATGTGGGCTTTCTCCAGCACGTCGTCGTCGCTCGCGTCGCCCATTATGTAGACCTGATCGGGGTGCTTTTCCAGATGGATAGCTATCGACCGCATGTCCTCGTCGATGATGACGTAGTTGCGCCCGGTGGCGGTGAGTTCCTGCGCAACGTTGCGGCCCACGCGCCCGATGCCGCAGATGATGTAATGGTTCTTCAGTTTATGGATATGCTTGTCCATGCGTCGTCTCCATAGCGCGTCGTTGATTCTGCCTTCGATCAGATATGCCGTGACGGTCGAGGTGAGGTAGGTCATCGCGCCTATGCCGGCGAAGCCGACAAATACCGTGAAGACGCGGCCGCCCGGATGATCCGACAGATCCACGATTTCGCCGTAGCCGATGGTGGCGATCGTGATGAACGTCATGTAGAAGCAGTCGAGCAGCGAATACCGGTCGCCGCCGACTATGCGGTAGCCGATGGTGCCGATCGCGAGTATGAGCGCGAGCAGACCGAGCGACCACAGGAATCCCTTGTAGATGCGACGGCTGACGGGCTGTTCGGAGGCGGGCAGCGGCACGATGTTGGGCGGGGTTGGGGAGGCGCGACGATTCTAACAGCACCCGGTGCAAAAAACGCATGGCATACTGCGCTGCTGCCGCGTGCCCGGCGGGGTCTGCGGCTGACGCGAACACGGGGCCACGAATGACGGACATTGTTGACGCATGCATCGCGCAGGCGCGCGCGCGCGCCGCGCGCGTGGTTTTTCCGGAAGGCGGCGACGAGCGCATCGTCGCGGCCGCGCGGCGCTTGAAGGATGAAGGTATCGCGGCGCCGGTTTTGCTGGGCACGCGCGCGGATCTCGACGCTGCCGCGTCACGCGCCGGAGTCGCGCTCGATGGACTCATCCTGATCGACCCGCACCAAAGCGCGCAGCTCGACGCGTATGCGGCCATGTATGCAGCGGGCCGGCCCGACGCGAACGTCAAAGTCGCGGCTAGGCTCGTGCGCAAACCGCTGTTCCACGCCGGCATGATGCTCAAGGCGGGCGCCGCCGACGCGATGATCGCCGGTGTCGCGCATGCGACCGGACGCGTGATCGAGGCCGGCCTGCTGACGGTCGGGCTCGCGCCGGGCATGCGAGTGCCGTCGAGTTTTTTCCTGATGGTCGTGCCCGCACGCGACGGCGTCCCCGCGCGTAATTTCATATACGCGGATTGTGCGGTCAACGTGGATCCAGACGCGGAGACGCTCGCGGACATCGCGCTCGCGTCCGCCGCAACCTGCCGCGTGTTGCTCAACGAGGAGCCGCGTGTCGCGCTGCTGTCTTTCTCCACCAAAGGCAGCGCGCAGCATCCGCGCATCGACAAGGTCACGCGCGCGTTGGCGCTGGCGCGCGAGCGTGCGCCCGGGCTCGCGATCGATGGCGAATTGCAGGTAGACGCCGCGCTGTCGCCGCCGGCGGCCGCCAAGAAATTAAAAGAGCCGGGTCCGGTGGCGGGCAGGGCGAACGTGCTGGTGTTCCCCGACCTCGACGCCGGCAATATCGGCTACAAGCTCACGCAGTACATGGCCGGCGCGCGCGCAGTCGGGCCGGTGCTGCAGGGGTTTGCGCGGCCCTTGAGCGATTTGTCGCGCGGCGCGAGCGTCGACGACATCGTCGCCACCGCGGCGCTCGTGCTGGCCCGCGCGTAGCGGCCTTCTCGAAAATCAAAATTCGTGAATAGCCGCGGATGCACGCCAATAAACGCCGATGAAAAACTCAAAGCAATGTCCGGGATTTATCGGGAATAAGACGTCGACCACGTATCTTTATTGGTCGTAAGAATACGGCGGTAGCGGGTTAAATTGAATATCTGCTTACGACCCGAAGCGGACTGACGTGGTGCTACAAAGCTGCCATTTTAGGGGTATTCATTTATTTGGCGGGGCTGATGCGATTCGGGTTCGGCGCAACCCTGCGGCAGTGATAGCTTGTTCAATCGTGCCGTCGGCCTTGGCTTCCTCAACGAATATCTTTACGTAATTGGATGCCGCCATTTTCCCTTTAGGTATCGCGATGGCGTGTTGAATCACTGCGTAACGACCGCCAAGAACTTGAGATCCGGGCAGTTTGTCGGAGTAAAGGGAAAGCATGTGAGCGTTCTCTGCATAGGCATCAGCCTTCCCTGACTTGAGCGCCGCGATTGCCTCGCTCTCACCACCGGGAATGCGAATCAGTTTTGCGGCCTTTAAAGTGCGACTCAAAATTAGATCGGGAGCGCTTCCTTGCGGGACAGCGATAGTTGAAGACGTCTGATCGGCAAGTTCGACCGCAGTAATCCGGGACTTCGGCATCACCAAGTAAGTATTGTCGACTTCCATGTAAGGGGGAGAAAAATCTACTTGTTGGGCTCGGGCGGGATCGAAGGCGAGAAACGCAATGTCCCATTCGTTTGCGCCAAAGCTTTTAACAAGCGCTGCCGGATTTGCGTAACCGACGGATTCAAACGGCACGCCTAACCGTTTCGCCAAAGCCTCGCCGATACTTATCGTAACCCCCCGCAATGCGCCATTCTCAGGGTCTTTTGTGACCAGCACTTGGTTGGATAATATGAGTCCGACACGTAGCTTTCCTGTTGGCACAAGCTCGGCGCGCACGGCCGATGGAATACTTGGCGTCGTCATACACCCTGCGACAAGAAACAGCGCCAGAGCGATAGCGAACCTCATACGCGCATCCGTCGATAGTTTAATATTTCTGAATGTCATAATGGCCTCCGGCCGAAGGTATGCCTCAGCATTGCTTGGCATTATATTGCTTATGTCGACTCGCTAACCGGCGACACGTGGCATTAAGGCTATCAGACCGCTAATGGCCGAAAGAAGAAACTGAAGTTGCGACACACCAAGTGCGAGCTACCCGTTGACGGTCCGCGAAGAAAGTGTGGTCCTTCCCTGATTTTCTTCAGCGCGCCTCGATCGGAACGTAGTCGCGCGGTTCGGCGCCGTTGTACAGCGTAAGCGGGCGCAGCAGGATGTTGTTCTCGATCTGCTCGATGACCTGCACGGTCCAGCCCGGCACGCGCCCGACCGCGAAAATCGGCACGAACAGGTCTTCGGCAATGCCGTTCAGGAAATAGACGACGCCGGCGTAGAAATCGACGTTCACGTTGACGCCGTGCCGCGCGTACGGCTTCATCGCCTCGACGACTGCCGCGAGGATCTGGTACCACTGCGGCTGGCCCATCTCGCGCGACAGCTTTTCCACGCCGGCGCGCATGTGGCGCGCGCGCGGATCCTCGGCGCGGTAGACACGGTGGCCGAAACCCATCACGGGCTCCTTGTTCGCGCGTTTTGTTTTAACGTATTCAGCCGCCCTCGACGCATCGCCGATTTCCTGCGCCATGCGCATCACGTTTTCCGCCGCGCCGCCGTGCGCGGGACCGGCGAGCGCCGCAATGGCCGCAGTGATCGCGCCGTGCAGGTCCGCATCCGTGCCGGCGACTACCCGCGCGGCAAACGACGACGCGTTCGAGCCGTGTTCGGCGTGCAGCACCATGTCGAGGTCCATCAGGCGCGCGGCGTCGGCGCTCGGTTCCTTGCCTTTCAGCATGTACAGAAAATTCGCCGCATGACCTAGGCGCGGGTTCGGTGCGACGGGCTCGCGCCCGTTGCGGATGTGCTCGTGCGCGGCGACGATCATCGGCACCTGCGCGGTGAGTCGCAGGCCTTTGCGCAGCGTCGCCGCCGGCGACTTGTCGGCAGTCTCGGGGTCGAACGCGGCGAGCGCCGACACTGCGGTGCGCAGGACGTCCATCGGGTGCGCATGCTTGATGGTCCGGATCACGTCGTAGATTTGCGGCGGCAGGAGGCGCGCGGCTTTGAGCTCCGCGGCGAAAGCGTCCAGCTCCTGGCGCGAAGGCAGCTCGCCTTTGAGCAGCAGGTAGCACGTTTCCTCGATGGTCGAGCGCTCGGCCAGATCGTGGATCGAATAACCGCGATAGCGCAGCTCGCCATTACGCCCGTCGATGTAGCACACGCGCGAGCGGTCGAAGTAAAGGCCTTTGAGGCCGCGGTGTATCTCTATTTTTTCGGTACTGTCTTCCATTGCCTTGTTCCTCCTTGAAACTCTATATAAGGGCGAATTAAACGTCTTGAACCGCCGGGGACGCGCCCTATGTGTCAGCCGTCGCCATCAGGCGGCAGGTGTGCCGCGCGATCACGAGCTCTTCGTCGGTGGGGATGACCCATGCCGAGACCCGGGCGCCCGCTTTGCTGATGCAGTCCGCAGCGCGCGCGTTGGCCTGCGGATCGATCTCAAGCCCCAGCCACGCGCACTGTGCGCAGATTTTCTCACGCACCGCCGCCGCGTGCTCGCCGATGCCGCCGGTGAATACCAAAGCATCGAGTCCGCCGAGGGCGGCCGCCAGAGAGCCGATCTCGCGCGCCGCGCGATAGGCGAAGAGTTCGACGGCTTCGCGTGCCTGCGGAGCATTGCTGTCGAGCAGCACCCGCATCTCGGCGCTGATGCCCGACACGCCGAGGAGGCCCGACTTCCGGTAAAGAAGCTCATCGACTGCTTCGATACTCATGCCACGCTCGCGCATCAGATACAGCAGCACGCCGGGATCGAGCGCGCCGGCGCGCGTGCCCATCACGAGCCCGTCGAGCACCGAGAATCCCATGGTCGTGGCGACGCTCGCGCGTGCGCGCAGCGCGCACATGCTCGCCCCCGCGCCGAGATGAGCGACGACCACGCGGCCGTCGGCGCCCGCACCCAAATGCGCGGGCAACTCGCCGGCGATGTATTCGTACGACAGCCCGTGAAAGCCGTAGCGTTTGATGCCGCTGTCGGTGAGTTCGCGCGGCAGAGCGAATTCGCGCGCGAGCGGGGTCTGCGCGCTGTGAAACGCGGTGTCGAAGCAGGCATACTGCGGCAACCCGGGACGCAGCTTCTCTAGCGTCCTGATGGCGGCGAGGTTATGGGGCTGATGCAGGCGCGCGAGCGGCACGAGCGCTTCGAGAGTCCGCTCAACTTCGGCGGTGATCAGCAGCGGCGCGGCGTATTTATCACCGCCGTGCACGACGCGATGACCCGCGGCGACGATGCGGTCGTTGTGCCCATGATCCGCGAGCCAGGCGAACAGACGGTCGAACGCCTGCTCGTGTGTCAGATCGGCGGCCGCGTTAGCGAACGGCGCGCCTGCCAGCGCCTCACCCGCCGCATCGCTGGCGCTGAAATGCGGCCGCGTGCCAAGCGCATCGAGATGGCCGCGCAGTTGCAATTGCGGCGCGGCGCCGGCGGCATAGACGGCGAACTTGATGCTGGACGAGCCGGCGTTGACGACCAGCACCGCGTCAGTCACTTGCGCGCCCGCTTGAGGTGTGCGCCCAGCAGCACGGCGATGGCGGCGGAGGCCGTGCGCGCCGGCGCGGTGTCGGCGCGGCTCGTTAACGCGATCGGCACGCGCGCGCCGAGCACGATGCCGGCCGCATGCGCGCCGGCGAGGTATTGCAGTTGCTTGACGAGCATGTTGCCCGCTTCCAGGTCCGGTACGATTAGAACGTCCGGGCGGCCGGCGACCAGGGACTTGACGTGCTTTGCGCGCCGCGCGGCATCCGAGATAGCGATGTCGAAGCTAAGCGGCCCGTCGAGCACGCCACCGGTGATCTGGCCGCGTTCGGCCATCTTGCACAGCGCTGCGGCGTCGACGGTCGACGGTATTTTCGGCGTCACCGTTTCGACCGCCGACAGGATCGCCACTCGCGGCCGCGCGATGCCAAGCGCATGCGCGAGACCAATCGCGTTCTGCACGATGTCGCGCTTGGTTGCAAGATCGGGATAGATATTGATCGCGGCGTCGGTGATGAGGAGCGGGCGCGGATAGGCCGGCACATCGAGCACGAACACATGGCTGATGCGCCGCGCGGTGCGCAGTCCGGTATCGACCGCCACGACCGCGGCCATTAGCTCATCCGTGTGCAGGCTGCCTTTCATCAGGCATTCGGCGCGGCCGGCGCGCGCGAGCGCCACTGCCGCGTCGGCCGCGGCATGACTGTGTTCGGTGGCGACGAGTTCATAACCGCGGATGTCCAGACGCACGGCGGCGGCAACGCGGCGGATTTTTGCGGCCGGCCCGACCAGGATTGGCTTGATTAGCCCGCGGTCCGCGGCGTCGAGCGCGCCGCGCAGCGATTCGGCATCGCACGGGTGGACGACCGCGGTCGGCAACGGGGCGAACCGCGGCATGCGCACGAGCAGCTGCTGAAAAACCTGGTGCCTCGCGATCACACGGCTGTCCTGTCGGGTAAAGCGATGATGCAGGGCGGAGCGCCCCGCATTCGCCAGCGCCGATTATAACGGAGCGTTTTAGCTGGCCCCGGTGCGCGGCTGCTGCTTGGCCCTGCGCTTTTGTCGTCAGCGACCCATCTTCTCGCGCTGGGCGGCACGCTTTTCCGCTATAATCCAACCTTTTGAATTTGGTAGAAATTATGCCCATCTATGAGTATCGATGCGGGGAATGCGGGTTCCAGAAGGAATCTCTGCAGAAATTGAGCGACGCGCCGCTCAAGGACTGTCCCGAATGCGGCAAACCGAGTTTGAGCAAAATGGTGACGGCGGCGGGCTTTCAGCTGAAGGGCAGCGGCTGGTACGCGACCGATTTCAAGCACGGGCCGGCAGCAAAGAAAGACGCGGAAAAACCGTCAGCCAACGCCGACGCGAAGCCGGCGGTAAAAGAGGAAGGCAAGCAGGAAGGCAAGCAGGAAGGCAAGCAGGAAGCCAAGCAGGACGGCAAGCAGGAAGGCAATCAGGAAGCCAAGCCGGCGGCAGAATCGACGGCCGGGAAGTCGACCAAACCGGCCGGCGCGCCGGCGGCGAAAGCCGCGCCCGCCACTACCCCGGCGGCGAACAGCTGATAAACGCCGCCCGCGCCGCCGCGGCGTGACCGACCAGTCTCGAGTCGCGCGGCCAACGCGCGATTCTTTTTGCAGGAAGACAGTGTGAGGGTGCAGTTGAGAAAATATTTCATCACCGGGCTGCTGATCTGGGTGCCGCTCGGCATCACGGTGTGGGTGCTGCACCTGCTCGTCAGCGCGATGGACCAGACGCTGCTGCTGCTGCCCGCTGCGTTCCAGACGGAAAGCTGGCTCGGCGTGCACGTGCCGGGCATGGGCGTGGTGCTGACTTTCGTCGTCGTGTTCGGCACCGGCCTGGTGGCCGCGAACATGCTCGGCCAGCGGCTCTTGCGGTTGTGGGAAAACATTCTCGGGCGCATCCCGGTGTTCAAGTCGATCTATAACAGCGTCAAGCAGGTCTCGGACACCCTGTTCTCGTCGAGCGGGCACGCGTTTCGCAAGGCGCTGCTCGTGCAGTATCCGCGCGACGGCTCGTGGACGATTGCGTTTCTGACCGGCCAGCCGGGCGGCGACGTCGTCAATCATTTGCAGGGCGAGTACTGGAGCGTGTATGTGCCGACCACGCCGAACCCGACTTCGGGTTTTTTTCTGATGATGCCGAAGTCCGATGTGATCGTGCTGGACATGAGCGTCGACGAAGCGTTGAAGTACATCATTTCGATGGGCGTGGTTTCGCCCGGCGCCAATGGCAAAGTGCGCGCCCGGCCCGAGGTCGCGCGCCCCCAGGCGGTCAGTCAATAAGCCGCTGCTGTTTTTCGATAGCGCGCCTGCCAACTTTTTTACTCACAGCGGTATCCATCATGCGTAGCGAATACTGCGGTCTCGTCGACCGCAAGCACCTGAATCAGACGATTACCGTATACGGCTGGGTCCACCGCCGGCGCGACCACGGGGGCGTCATTTTCATTGACCTGCGCGACCGCGAAGGCCTGCTCCAGATCGTCTGCGATCCCGATACGCCGGCGACGCTGAAGGTCGCCGAAACACTGCGCAACGAATTCGTCGTGCGCGTGACCGGCCGCGTGCGCGAGCGCCCGGCGGGCACCGTTAACCCCAACCTCGTGAGCGGCGAAGTGGAAGTGCTCGCCGCGGACATCGAAGTGCTGAACCCGTCGCTGACGCCGCCGTTCCTGATGGACGACGACACGTTGTCCGAAAACGTGCGCCTCGAGTACCGCTTTCTCGACCTGCGCCGGCTGCAGATGCAGAAGAACCTCAAGCTGCGCTACAAGACCGCGATGGCGGTGCGCGTATTTCTCGATCAGCACGGTTTTATCGACATCGAAACCCCGATGCTCACCCGCTCGACGCCCGAAGGCGCGCGCGATTACCTGGTGCCGAGCCGGGTGCACGCCGGAAAATTTTTCGCGCTGCCGCAGTCGCCGCAGTTGTTCAAGCAACTGTTGATGATCGCGGGCTTCGACCGCTACTACCAGATCGTCAAGTGCTTCCGCGACGAGGATTTGCGCGCCGACCGCCAGCCCGAATTCACCCAGATCGACGTCGAGACGTCGTTCATGACGCAGAAAGAGATCATGGTGCTGATGGAGGAGTTGCTGCGCACCGTGTTCAAAGGCGTGCTCGACATCGACCTGCCCAATCCATTCCCGCGCATGAAGTACGACGAGGCCATACTGCTCTACGGCTCGGACAAGCCCGATTTGCGGGTGGCGCTGAAACTGACCGAACTCACCGATGCGATGAAGAGCGTTGCATTCAAGGTGTTCTCGGCGCCGGCCAATGCGCCGGGCGGACGCGTCGCGGCCCTGCTGGTGCCCAAAGGCGGCGAGCTCACACGCGGCGAAATCGACGCGTACACGGAGTTTGTCGGCGTCTACGGCGCGAAGGGACTCGCCTATATAAAGTTCAACGAAATCGCCAAGGGCCGCGACGGCATGCAGTCGCCGATCGTGAAAAATATTGACGATGCGGCGTTGCAAACCATCGTCGAACGCACCGGGGCGAAAGACGGCGACCTCGTGTTCTTCGGCGCCGGCACTGGCAAAGTCGTGGCGGACGCGCTAGGCGCGCTGCGTGTGAAAATCGGCCATGAAAAGGGTTTTGCGCAAGCCGGCTGGCAGCCGCTGTGGGTGGTCGATTTCCCGATGTTCGAATGGGACGAGGAAGCCAAGCGCTGGAACGCGATGCATCATCCGTTCACCGCGCCCGCCGACGGCCACGAGGATCTGCTCGATACCGATCCGGGCCGCGCGCGCGCCAAGGCGCATGACATCGTATTGAACGGCTGGGAGCTCGGCGGCGGCTCGGTGCGGATCCACCGCCAGGACGTGCAGTCCAAAGTGTTCCGCGCGCTCAACATCAGCGCCGAGGAGGCGGAGGCCAAGTTCGGGTTTCTGCTGCAGGCGCTGCAGTTCGGCGCGCCGCCGCACGGCGGGATCGCGTTCGGCCTCGACCGCATGGTGACGATGATGGCCGGCGCCGAGTCGATCCGCGACGTCATCGCGTTCCCCAAAACCCAGCGCGCGCAATGCCTGCTGACCCAGGCGCCGAACACGGTTGATGAGCAGCAGTTGCGCGAACTGCACATCCGGTTGCGCCAGGAAGCTCCCAAAACCTGAGGTTTCGCCGCGCAACCCGCGCGGACGCGGAGGAACGGTCTATGCGTTGGCGCGGCGTGATTGCAGTCATTTCGTTGTTCGCCGCGACGGTCGCAGCGGCGCCGGCATTCGCGCGCAACGATGCGGCGACGGCGGCCGAGATCGCGGTTGCCGCCTTGCCGCGCGAGGCGCAGCGAACATTGCAGGCAATCAAGCGTGGCGGCCCGTACGCCTTTGAACGCGACGGCGTCGTGTTCGGCAATTATGAGCGCCGGCTGCCGCCGCGCCAGCGCGGCTATTACCGCGAATACACGGTCCCGACGCCGGGCGTGAGAAATCGCGGCGCGCGGCGCATCATCGCCGGCATGCACGCGGAGTATTATTACAGCGCCGACCACTACCGCAGCTTTCAACGCATACGCGAATGACCACTCCTGCCGCTTTTCCGCTTACTGCCGCCAAGTCCGGCGTTTACGCGGCGCCGGCGGCGCTCGCCGAACTCGAGGCGGCGGCGCGCGCGGCCGGTCTCGCCTGGTTCGAACTCGACCTGACCGGTGTGCGCGGCCAGGCCGCCTTGATGGCCCGCTGCCGGCAGGTGTTCGGGCTGCCGCCTTCGTTTGGCGACAACTGGGACGCGCTTGCCGACAGCCTCGGGGATTTTTCGTGGGTGCCGGCGCGCGGTTACGTCGCGGTGCTGCGCAATGGTGGCGCATTCGCGCGCAGTTCGCCGCACGAATTCGCGACCGTCCTGACAATTCTCGCGGCCACCGCCATGTACTGGGCGGGCAGGCAAAAAGTGTTCGCGGCGCTGCTGGACGACGACACGCGCCGCGCACTCAACCTGAAAGCATTCCCGCGTTCGTGAGCGCGCCGCACAAGCTGCCGATATCGGTGCTGGTGGTGATCCATACCGCGGCGCTGGAAGTGCTGCTGCTTGAACGTGCGGACCGGCCCGGCTTCTGGCAGTCGGTCACCGGCAGCCAGGACGCGGGCGAAACCCTGCGCCAAACGGCGCGGCGCGAAGTGTTCGAGGAAACGGGTTTTGATGCAGACAGTTTCGAACTCGTCGACTGGTGCAGGGAAAACCGCTATGAAATTTTTCAGCGCTGGCGCGGACGCTATGCGCCGGGTGTCACGCACAACACCGAGCACGTGTTCAGCCTGCGCGTGCCCGCGGTGCGGCCGGTGAAGCTGGCGGCGCGCGAGCACCTGCAGTTCTTGTGGCTGCCGTGGCGCGATGCCGCCGACAAGGTGTTTTCCTGGACCAATGCCGACGCGATACGCGAGCTGCCGGCGCGCCGTGATTCCACCCCGGCCACCGACGCCGGATCGGTTTGAACTTGCGCTGGATTATTGGTCATACTATGGTAAGGTTCTACCCCTTTTCGCCTACCGAGGACAGTAGTCATGCAAAGTGCAGCCCTTGCATTCGACCGTTTCAAGCCGTTGCAGGACGACGCCTGCGACAGCCGCATCGTCGCCGCCAAGGCGGCGCTCGGCAAACACGCGGTCATCCTCGGCCATCATTACCAGCGCGCGGACGTCTACAAGCACGCTGACCTGACGGGCGATTCGCTCCAGTTGTCGCGGCTGGCCAGCCAGACCGACGCCGACTACATCGTTTTCTGCGGCGTGCATTTCATGGCGGAGGTCGCCGATATCCTGTCCAAGCCGTCGCAGGTCGCCATCCTGCCCGACATGGCCGCGGGCTGCTCGATGGCCGACATGGCCAATCTCGCCAAGGTCGAGCGCGCGTGGCGCGAACTGGCGGAAGTGCTCGAGCCGGACGAGAAAATCACGCCGGTCACTTATATCAATTCCGCCGCGGACCTGAAGGCGTTTTGCGGCGAGCATGGCGGTATCGTATGCACGTCGACCAACGCCAAGCAGGTGCTCGAATGGTCGTTCGCGCGGCGCGAGAAGGTGCTGTTCTTCCCCGACCAGCATCTTGGGCGCTGGAGCGGCTACATGATCGGCATTCCGCCCGACGAGATGATGGTGTGGGATTTTGACGAGCCGCTCGGCGGCCTGACGCCCGAGCAGATCCGCAAGGCGAAGGTCCTGCTATGGAAGGGCCACTGCTCGGTCCATCAGATGTTCCAGGTGCAGAACGTGCTCAATTTTCGCAATCGCTACCCGGACGGCATGGTGATCGCGCACCCCGAATGCAATTTCGAGGTGTGCAAGCTTTCGGATTACGTCGGCTCGACCGATTTCATCATCAGGACGATCACCGAATCGAAGCCGAACACGCGCTGGCTGGTCGGCACCGAGCTAAACCTTGTCAACCGGCTCGCGGAGCAGGTAAAGCCGCAGGGCAAGATCGTGCAGTTCATGGCGCCGACGATCTGCGTGTGCTCGACTATGGCGCGCATCGACCCGCAGCACCTCGCGTGGACGCTCGAAAATCTCGTCGACGGCAACGTCGTCAACCAGATCAAGGTGCCCGAGCGCGAAGCCGAATTTGCGCGCGTCGCGTTGAAGCGCATGCTCGAAGTCGTATAGCTGCCACCGCTGCGCGCGTCCTCGCGCAGCGTCCCGTTGCATCGCCGGGCGTGACTCGCGCAACGTCCCAACGTAGCAACGTACCGACGTACCAACGTACTCAACCATCGCGCTCCCGCTCAGCCACCCATGACCGACACGCTGCACATCGCGACCTATAATATTCACAAAGGCCTGTCGTTCTTCAAGCGCCGGCTGGTGATTCACGAGGTGCGCGAGCACTTGCGCCGGCTTAACGCCGACCTTCTGTTTCTGCAGGAAGTGCAGGGTGGGCACACACGCCAGGCGCGGCGATTCGAGAACTGGCCCGACCAGCCGCAACACGAGTTCATCGCCGATTCCGTGTGGACCGATTTCGCGTACGGACGCAACGCGGTCTACGACGCCGGTCATCACGGCAATGCGATCCTGAGCCGGTTTCCGATCGCGCGCTGGGACAACGAGGACATTTCGGAACACCGTTTCGAAAGCCGCGGCCTGCTGCATTGCGAAATGAAGATTCCGGGGTGGGACACCGACCTGCATTGCGTGTGCGTCCATCTTGCCCTTACCGCGCGCCATCGCAGCCGCCAGATGCGCGCGCTGCGCCTGCGCATCGAGCGCCTCGTGCCGGAGGGCGCGCCGCTGATCGTCGCGGGCGATTTCAACGATTGGGCGCGCCATGCGACCGAAGAGCTCGCGCGCCCGCTTGGCATGCACGAGGTTTTCGAGCACACGTACGGCCGCCCCGCGCGCAGCTTTCCCGCGGCACTGCCGGTTTTCCAGCTCGATCGCATTTACGTGCGCGGTTTCAACGTCAAGCAGGCCCGCGTGCACCACGGCAACCCGTGGGCGCGCATCTCGGACCACGCGGCGCTGACCTCGACCATCGTCAGGATATGAACGAGTTCGTTGGCGGCAACCGCATCGAGCTGTTGCGTGCCGGCAACGAATACTTCCCGGCCCTCGAAGCGGCGTGCGACGGGGCCAAATTCGAAATCTATCTCGAGACTTATATTTTCGCGGACGATGCGACGGGCCAGCGCATCGCCGCGGCGCTGGCGCGCGCCGCCCGCCGCGGCGTGACTGTCTACATGATGATCGACGGTTTCGGCTCCAAGGAACTGAGCGAAGATTTCTTGCTCGCGCTGCGGCAGGCAGGCGTGCGCGCGCTCAGGTATCGCCCGCAGATTTCGCCGTGGACGCTGCGGCGTGAACGCCTGCGCCGGCTGCATCGCAAGATCGCGGTCATCGATGCGCGCATTGCGTTCGTCGGCGGCATCAACATCATCGACGACATGCACACGCCCAAGCAGGTGCCGCCGCGCTTCGACTATGCGGTGCGCATCGAAGGCCCGCTGCTCGCCGCTATTCATGCGTCGGTCGTCAACCTGTGGACCCTGGTGATGTGGACCCAGTTCCGCCGGCGCGGATTGACGAAACCGGTTCACGTGCACGCGGGACCCGGCGGTACCCGGCGCGCCGCCTTCATGGTGCGCGACAACCTAGGGCATCGCAAGGATATCGAGAGCGCTTATCTCGACGCGATCGCGCATGCGCGTGTCGAAGTGGTGATCGCCAACGCCTATTTTTTTCCCGGCATGAGCTTTCGCCGCGCCCTCGCGGATGCAGCGGCGCGCGGCGTGCGCGTGGTGCTGCTCCTGCAGGGCCGCGTCGAATACGTGCTGTTGCACTACGCAACGCGCGCGCTGTACGGGTTTTTTCTCGACGCCCGGGTCGAGATTTACGAGTATCACCGCAGTTTCCTGCACGCCAAGGTCGCGGTCATCGACAATCGCTGGTCGACGGTCGGCTCTTCGAACATCGATCCGATGAGCCTCTTGCTGGCGCGCGAAGGCAACGTGGTGATCGACGACGCGGACTTCGCGCGCGAGTTGAAGACGAGTCTGGATGACGCGATGACGCTCGGCGCGGTGCGCGTCGATGCAGCGAGCTGGCAGCGTCAGTCGCTGCCCGCGCGCATCATGACCTGGATATGCTACGAACTGGTCCGCTTCATGACCGGCTGGTCGGCGTACGGCCGCGCGGCCGAATTCAAGTAGCCGGCGCCAGTGTCGGCGCGCGGGCGCCGCGGGCAGGCGGACGCCTCGCTCAATACCGGTAGTTGTAGCTCGCGCTGGTGACCGGCGCGGCGGCGGCCCTGGCGGGCGGCGCGTCGCGGTAGGCGCGGCGCTCGGGCTCGCGGCCCGCGTCCGCTGCCCGCTCGTCGAGGATCACGCTGACACCGATTTTGAGCGTGCTGCCCGGATCGTAGGGCAGCGCGACCTTGACGTCGCGGTCGTTGTAACGATAGACCACATCGTAGCCATTGACGACCTCACGCGTGGATTCGACCGTGCGGCATTGCTGGACCGGTTGCGCGCCACTGCGGCTGCCGTACGCCGAACCTGCGGCCGCGCCGCCCGCAGCACCGACTATCGTGGCGGCCGTCTGACCGCGGCCCCGACCGACCTGATGGCCAAGCAAGCCGCCCAGCACGCCGCCGATGATCGGGCCCAGCAGGTTGCTGCTGCGCCGGGGTGCCGGCGCGGAATCGCATTCCTGGCGCTGGTCCGCTACACGTTCGATAATCGGGGTCGACGACATGACCTGCGCCGTATCGACGAAATCGGTAATCGCATGTGCGCTGCCGCCCGCGAACGCGAGTGCGACGGCAGTTAGCATTTTCAGATTCATGACCGGTCCCTCGATAAACGATGAAGATTATTAGAACGCTGCGGCGGCGCTGCTGCACCGGTCTTTACAAAGTTTTACACCCGGCGGCCCGCGTGTACGCCGGCCTCGCGCCGGATTGGTGCTAAGCGGCCGCGCAGTTGCCCAACTTGGTGCGCGTACATTCAACGCTTTAGGCACGCGGATTTTTAAGCGGTTGATTTAAAGCGAATTGGTTCCTGGCATCCGAATTGCTACACAGGTTTATGAGAGCATGGAGCATCATCAGGCTCCGTGTTTTCATCCTCCTCCTTTGGTAATTTTGGGCGCTCTAACCAGCGCCCATTTTTTTGCCGCACCTCGGGTGGCGTGTTACGGTCGCGCTACGATGCGTTTTTACTCCGATGCTTTGCGCTGGTTTTCGCGGCTTATGCTGCGACCCAGAGCGGATTCCGCCGGCAGCGCAGCCGCTGAATACGCGGTGGGCGCCGCCACGTTTCATCACGCTGTCGACAGCGCGCTGGCCGCCGGCCTCCCGGCGAAAGCCAGCGAGCTTTGCCGGTCCCGCCTGTCAGAGCTGGGCGAGGATCGCGACGCGCGGCTGCGCTTGGGCTACCTGCTGCTGGGCGCAGGGCGGATTGAAGACGCGCTGGTCCAGTTCCGCGCGGTGGATGTCAGCGACGGCGGCGGCGAAGCGACGACCGAGGCGTTTAGGAGCGAACGGCTGGACATCGAGCGCGCACGCCGCGGCGAGCCCCATTCTCGATGGTTCGACGATGTGCGCATCGAGACTGCATACTGGTCCGTCATGCGCGATGGCTGTGTCTACAACGACGACGTGCACGCGAAGAATCTCCTGACCAGCCCGTTCGTGCAAGGTCGCGCGAGCGCCGACGGCAAAATCGTGATCGCGACGTTGCCGCCGCCGGCGCGTGAAATAGAGCAGGAATGCGTGCTGGTGGGCGGCGATCAGAACTACAGCCACTGGCTGTTTCGCAATATGCTCAAGCTCTCGACGCTGGACCGCGCCGGCCTGCTCTACACTTATCCATGGTTGATCAACAGCGACCTCAAAAAATATCAGGTCGAATATCTGGAGCTGCTGGAACAGCCCCCTGAACGGCTTATCAAGGTCGAGCGCAATCAAGTGGTGGCTTGTCGGCGGGTGCTGGTGCCGGCGCTGCACATCAGTGAACGCGCGGTAACGCTGGGTGTGCAATGGATACGCGAGCGCTTTGCCCACCTGCTCGCCGAGCCGGGCCGGGCGGCCCGGCGCCTGTTCATATCAAGACGCGATAGCGAACGGCGCAGCCTGTTTAACGAGGATGAAGTCTTTGCGGCCCTCGAGCCGCTGGGTTTCGAGCGGGTGCTCGCCGGGCATATGAGCGTGGTCGAACAGATTGCGGCATTTTCCGGCGCACGGTGCATCGTCGCGCCGCATGGCGCCGCCCTGACGAACATGATATTTGCGCCACCCGGTGCGGCCATCGTCGAGCTGACGAGCAGCGCAATCGAGCACATGAATCTTTTTCGTAAACTTGCGCGCAGCACGCAGCAGCAAATCGACACCATCGTATCGGATGACTATCCTGCCGATTCCGGCAACGCAGCCGCCGACGGCGCTCCCGCAATGCATGCAGATTACCGTGTCGACGTGCGGCAAGTGCGCGAAACCGTCCTGCGGATTTTGTAATCACGGATAGCGACCTGACGGTGCGTGCGCGGCATGCCGCATGGTAGGATTCGTGCCTCGGCACGCATGCGATCGACTCCGGTGCTGTCTCGCCTGCGCAAAAATCGTGTCGAACCCCGAAACGTTGCGCGCTTTCTGCAGATTAAATCTCCGATAAATGGCCACCTATC
Organism: Burkholderiales bacterium; assembly: GCA_046596405.1. Taxonomy (GTDB): domain Bacteria; phylum Pseudomonadota; class Gammaproteobacteria; order Burkholderiales; family SG8-41; genus PALSA-1004. Next base: position 16,912 of record JBKJMN010000165.1, on the reverse strand, counting down.
ACCAATCCACGACCACGCCGCCGCCCGCCGCGGTGACCAGCGGCCGCGTTAGCTGGCGCACCGCTGCGCTGCTGCTGCCGTACTTGTGGGAATTCAAGTGGCGCGTCGCGGTAGCGCTCACTTTCCTGGTGGCGGCGAAGCTCGCGAACGTCAGCGTGCCGCTGATATTGAAGCAGGTAGTCGACGCCCTCGATCCGACGCGCGCGGCGCTCGTGCTGCCGTTCATGCTGCTGCTCGCGTACGGGGCGCTGCGCCTGTCGACGACTTTGTTCGCGGAGCTGCGCGACATCGTGTTCGTGCGCGTGACGCAGCGCGCGGTGCGTCGCATCGCGCTTACTGTGTTCCGGCATTTGCACGCGCTCTCGCTGCGTTTCCATCTCGACCGCCAGACCGGCGGCGTGTCGCGCGACATCGAGCGCGGCACCCGCGGGATCGGCACGCTGATGAGCTATATGCTCTTCTCGATCATCCCCGTCATCCTCGAATTCATCCTGGTCGCGGTGGTGCTGCTCACGCATTTCGACTGGCGCTTTGCCGCGGTCACGTTTTCGGCAGTCATCGTGTACATCGGCTTCACGATCGCCGTCACCGAGTGGCGCACCGCGATCCGCCGCGAGGCCAATGAGCTCGATTCGCGCGCCAACAGCCGGGCGATCGACAGCTTGCTCAATTACGAGACTGTCAAATATTTCAACAATGAGGAATTCGAGGCGCGCCGCTACGACGAAAGCCTGACGCGGTACGAATCCGCGGCGGTGCGCACCGAGGCGTCGCTGGGTTTGCTGAACATCGGCCAGAGCTGCGTGATCGCGATTGCGGTGACGGTGTTGATGATATTTGCGGCGCAGGGGGTGGTCGCTAAATCGTTGACGCTCGGCGATCTGATCCTGATCAACGGGCTTTTGATCCAGCTCTACATCCCGCTCAACTTCCTGGGCATGGTGTACCGTGAGATCAAGCAGGCGCAGATCGATCTCGAGCGCATGTTCCGCCTGCTCGCCGAGAACCGCGAAATCCGCGACCAGCCGGATGCGCGCGAATTGTCCGGTGCGCAGGCCGCGGTGCGCTTTGAAAATGTCGATTTCGGCTATGACGCCAACCGCCAGATCCTGTTCGGCGTCAGCTTCGAAATCCCCGCCGGCCACAAGGTCGCGGTGGTAGGCCACAGCGGCTCGGGCAAATCCACGCTCGCGCGCCTGCTGTATCGTTTCTACGACGTCGGCGCGGGCCGCATCGTGATCAACGACAGCGACATCCGCGCGCTCATGCAGTCCAGCCTGCGCGCCGCGATCGGCATCGTGCCTCAGGATACGGTGCTCTTCAACGACACTATTTACTACAACATTCAGTATGGCCGGCCGCAGGCGTCGCGTGACGAGGTCATTGCGGCCGCGCAGGCGGCGCACATCTATGATTTCATCCTGAGCCTGCCCGACGGCTTCGAGGCGCGGGTCGGCGAGCGCGGGCTCAAGCTCTCGGGCGGCGAAAAGCAGCGCGTGGCAATCGCGCGCGCGATCTTGAAAAATCCGCGCATCCTGATATTCGACGAAGCGACTTCCGCGCTCGATTCCGCGACCGAGCAGGCGATCCAGACGGAGCTCGAGCAGATTTCGAAGGGGCGCACCACGCTCGTCATCGCGCACCGGCTTTCCACCGTAATGGATGCGGACCAGATACTCGTGATGGACGCCGGCCGCATCGTCGAGCGCGGCACGCACCGCGAGTTGCTGGGGCGCGACGGCGCGTATGCCGTGATGTGGGCGCTGCAGCAGCAGGAAGAAGCCGCCCACGGCGAGGCCGCCGCGCCGGCTGCGCGTCCGCTGGCGGCCACGCCGGCCTAAGCCGCAATTCGCGCCCGCGCCGCGCCGCTTGTATCATGGCGGCATCTGCAATGACCCGGCGCGCCGTGCGCGGCGCCTGACCGCCATGCGAAGCTCGATTGCTGGTGCTTTTTTCGCCCTCGCCGCGGTGGCCGCCGCGGCGGAACTACCGCTATTCGACGCCCACCTGCATTACAGCCATGACGCGTGGGACAGCGTGCCGCCAGCCCAGGCGGTCGCGTTGCTGCGCCAGGCCGGCGTCAAGCGCGCGCTCGTCTCGAGCTCGAACGACGAGGGCAATCAGAAGCTCTACGCGGAGGCGCCCGATCTCATCGTGCCGTCGCTGCGCCCGTACCGCTCGCGCGGCGATATCGGCAGCTGGATGCGCGATGACGCGATCACCGGCTATCTCGAGCAGCGGCTCGCCAGATACCGCTACGCCGCGATCGGCGAATTTCACCTGTACGGTGCGGATGCCGACCTGGCGGTGCCGCGGCGCATGGTGCAACTCGCGCGCCAGTACCGCCTGTTCCTGCATGCGCATTCCGACCGCGATGCGCTCGAGCGGCTGTTCCGGCAGGATCCGGACGCGCGCATCCTGTGGGCGCACTCGGGCTTCGAGCGCGCGGACGACGTGCGTGAGATGTTGAAGAGGCACAAAAATCTATGGTGCGATCTCGCGTTTCGCACCGATCACGTCGCCGGCGGCAAGCCGGCCCCCGAATGGCGCGCGCTGTTCGTCGAATTTCCCGAGCGCTTCATGCTCGGCACCGACACGTACGTGCCGGAGCGCTGGCATTACGTCGGCACCCATGCGAGCCTCGCGCGCGGCTGGCTCGCGGATTTGCCGCCCGCGGTGGCGGAACAAATCGCATGGCGCAATGGCGAAGCGCTGTTCGGCGACATGCTCGCGCGCAAGCCATGAGTTGGCGCGGTGCGGCATGGCTTGCAACGATGCTCGCCGCTGCCCCCGCTTGCGCCTGCGGGCCTGAATTTCCCGGGGCGCAACGCACGCTGGCCGCCGGCCGTTACGCCGTTGCCTACCGCGCGGTGCCGCAGAAAATTCCGCTGGGTCAGCACTTTGCACTGGAACTCGCGGTGTGTGCGAACGCCGGCGCACCGCCGCTCGAGGAACTCACGGTGGACGCGCGGATGCCCGAGCACGGGCATGGCATGAATTACAAAACGAGCGTCCGGCGCACGGCCGACGGCCGCTACCGCGCCGAAGGCCTGCTGTTTCACATGCCGGGCCGCTGGGAGATAATAATTGAACTGCGCGCCGCCGCGCGCACCGACCGCGTCACGCAAAGCGAGGTAATCGAATGATACGCAAACTGCTGTGCATCGCGCTGTTCGCGGTCGCGGCGTTGCCCTGGCTGAGCCGCGCCAACGACGGCGGCGTGCTTGAATTCAGCGCGGAGGAACTGCGCCGCGTCATGCAGCATGGCCCGTGGCCGCAGGCGTGGTCGGGCGACCCGAGCAACCGGGTGTCCGGCCAGCGCGAGGCCATCGACTTCGGCGAACAGTTGTTTTTCGAAAATCGCCTGTCGGGCAGCAGCACGCTGTCGTGCGGCTCGTGCCATGTGCCCGAGCGCGACTGGAGCGACGGGCTCGCGCGCGGCGAAGGCATGCAGACGGTCGACCGCAATACGCCGAATCTCGTCAACGTGCGCTATCACCGCTGGTACAGCTGGGACGGCGCGGCGGACAGTTTGTGGTCGCAAAGCATACGGCCCATCCTGAACGAAAAAGAACTCGCGTCGACGCCGCAGCGCGTCGCTGAACTCGTGCGCAAAGACGCGGAGCTCGCGTGCCATTACACGCGCACGTTCGGCCGCCCGCCGGCCGCCGTGGCGGACGATGAGGCCCTGCTGGTGGACATCGGCAAGGCGCTCGCCGCGTTTCAGGAAACCATCGTTGCGGCGCGCACCACGTTCGACGAATTCCGCGACGCGCTAGCGCGCGGCGATCGCTCCGCGGCCGCGCGCTACTCGCTGCCCGCCCAGCGCGGGCTCAGGATTTTCATCGGCAAAGGCAATTGCAGCACCTGCCACACCGGCCCGCGCTTCACCAATGGTGAATTCCACGCGACGGGGGTGTCTTTTTTTGCCGCCGGGAATCGCGTCGACCCCGGCCGCTACGAAGGCATTCGGGAATTGCAGAAAAGCCCATTCAATCTGCTCGGCCGCTACAACGACGATCCGGCGCGCACGACCGCCGTCGCCACTCGCCACGTGGATCTTGTGCAGCGCAATTTCGGCGAATTCAAAGTGCCGTCGCTGCGCAATGCGGCCTTGACCGGACCGTACATGCACAACGGCGGGATCGGCACGCTGCGCGAAGTCGTGCGCTATTACTCGGAATTGAACGTCGACCGGCTGCACGCGGACGGCGAGCAACTGTTGAAACCGCTCAAGCTCTCAGCGCAGGAAACCGACGATCTCATCGTATTCGTCGAAAGCCTCACCGATTTCCGCACCAACTGGAAGCGCAGCAAGGGCGGCGAGCCGACCTGCAAGTAATGGCCGGCGAGTTATTATCTGCGGCGCGCCTGCTCGTAGAGCGGCATCACCGCCGGCAGCAGCGACTGGATCTGTTCGACGCGATTGGATTCGGCCGGGTGGGTGCTCAGGAATTGCGGCGCGCGCCCGCCCTGGGTGGCACGCATCATTTTCTGCCATAGCGCGACGCCGGCACGCGGATCGTAGCCCGCGCGCGCGGTCAGCTCGAGTCCGATGCGATCGGCTTCGGTCTCATCGAGGCGGCTGAACCGCGTCGCAATCAAAGCCTCATACGCGGTGTTGGCGAGGCCCGCTGACCCCTCGCCCAAGCCGAGCAGCGCGGCGCCGATGCCAATCGCGCTTTGCGCCGCGATTGCCTGCGACACCTGCTCGCGCGAATGCTCGCGCAGCGCGTGCGCGATCTCGTGGCCCATAACTATCGCGATTTCATCGTCGGTCAGATTGAGTTGCCGGATCAGCCCGGAATAGAACACGATTTTGCCGCCCGGCATGCAGAACGCATTCAATTCGTTGCTGGTGATAACGTTGACTTCCCACTTCCAGGCCGGCGCATCGGCGCGAAACACCCTGGTTTGCGGCTCCAGATGGCTGGCGATCGCGCGCACGCGCTGGGTCAGCGCCACGTCGGTATTGAGCACGCCCTTCTGCGCTGCGTCCGCGCGCAGCTTGGTATAGGCCTGCGCGGACATCTGATCGAGCTGGGCCGACGATATCAGCATTAATTGCCGGCGTTCGGCGCCGACCACCCCGCTTTGAGTGGTCGTCTCGCAGCCGCCGATGGAAAATGTCAGTGCCGCGGCAAGTGCCGCGCTGATTGCACGCGTAGTCATGTGATTACTCCTTGTGTGCTTCGATTTGAATAGATATCTTGACGTCGTCGCCGATGCCGGTGGCGCCGCGCTTGATGCCCCATTCGGAACGTTTGATCGAGACCGAGGCGTCGGCGCCGCACAGGTCGCGCTTATTTACCGGATGCTGGATGCAGCGAAACGTCGTCACGTTGAGACTCACGGGCCGCGTTACGCCCATGATGGTCAGGTCGCCATCGGCGCCGGAGAGAGTGTCGCCGGTAAACCGCAGGGCGCTCGACTTGAAAGCGATTACGGGAAACTTCTCGACGTCGAGATAATCGGGGCTGCGCACCTGCTTGTCGCGCGCCTCATGGCCCGTGTCGACCGACGCCGCGTCGATCACTACGTCGATGCTGCCTTTCCTGGCCGCGCGATCGAGAATGACTTTGGCGGTGGTGGTTTTGTTGAAGCGTCCGCGCAGCCATGAAATGCCCAGATGGCCGGTTTCGAAATATGCGTAAGTGTGCGCGGGATCGCCGACGTAGACTTCCTGGGCGGCGGCGGGCAGCGCGCATGCAAGCGCAATCAAGGCGGCGACAAAGTTGCGTAACATGGGTTTCCTCTAGATAGGCGGGCCGGGAAGGTCATTTTTTCGCCGCGACCTTGCCGGCTGCCACGACAATGTGAAACTTGATCTGCACTTCATCGGCGACGGTGTCGGTATCTTTCCATGCGCCTTCGCCGATGTTGTATTGCAGGCGCCTGATCGGGAATGCGCCGTCGAATACCGCCGTTCCAGCCTCTTCCTTATAGGTGAACGGGGCGACGACTTCGTGCGTCTTACCCTTGATCGTCAGCGGACCGCGCACCTCGAACCGGCCGCTGCCGAGCGGCTTGATGCCGGCCGCAACGAACGTTGCCTTCGGAAAATTGCGTGCGTCGAACCATTGCTTACCGCGCGCTTCGTCGTTGACTTCGGCATTGTCGATATCGAAGCTGTCGAGCTCGATGTCCAGGCGCGCGGTGCCGGCGGCGGGCTTGGCGGGATCGAACGCGATTTGCGCGCTGAATTTTTTGAAGCGCGCTTCGACAGGCACGTTCATCTGGCGCGACACGCAGGTGATGCGGCTCTTCTCATAAAGCACCGCTTGCGCGGCGGCCGGCCCCGCACTCGCTGCGAGCAATACCGCGGCTAACAGGCTGAACGCGGCGGGATGTAATTTATACATCGGCGGAGCCTGCCTTGCGCCGGCTCGTCCATGGGAGCATGCGCGCGAGTATTTGATCGCGTATGACGAAGTAATGGTGCAAGGCGGCGATGGCATGTAGGAGAACCAGAAAGAGCAACGCGTAGTTTAATGTGACATGTACCGATTTTAATAGTTCGGCGAGCGCCTTGTCTTTGGCGAGCAAATCCGGCAGCGGCAGGACGCCGAAATATACCGTCGTCACGCCGGCCGCGGAGCTATATAGCCAGCCGGTCAGCGGGATCACGAGGATCAGCGCGTACAGGACTGCGTGCATCGCGCCCGCGGCGCGCCGTTGCCAGCGCGGAAAATCGGCGGCGTACGGCGGCGCCCGATGCGTGAGACGCCACGCGACACGCGCAAACGCAAGTAAAAATACCGTGATGCCGGTCCATTTGTGCCACGAAAAATATTTGAGCTTCGCCGGTGATAGCGGCAAGTCAACCATGTAGACGGCGAGCGCGAACCCGCCGGCAATCACCGCGACCATGAGCCAGTGAAGCGCGATGGCGGTCGGCGTGTAGCGGTCGTCACCGGGCAGGCTCGGTGGGCGCACGGATTTGGCAAACGCGGAGCTATTTGTTTTATCCCAGACGCCGGTGGCGTGGCCGGGCCTGGTCATTCGACGCGCGCAAAAGCAATGCTAACCAGCGTACCGATCCCGCTGGCGCCCGCGCTCAGCCATACTTCGGCGTTGTGGCCCTGCGCGATTTCGCGCACGATCGCGAGGCCCAGCCCGCAGCCTTCGGCACCGGTGCCGAGCACGCGGTGGAAGCGCTCGAATACCCGTTCGCGCTCGGCGGGGACGACGCCCGGCCCATTGTCTTCCACGCTCAACAAGGCGCGCCCGCCGGCGGCGTCCGCGCGCACGGTGACGCGCCCGCCGCGCTGCGTGTAGCGGATCGCGTTGTCGAGGACGTTGCCGAGCATTTCCCGGATGAACAGCGCATCGGCTTCTATCATTACCGGTGCGGGGCCGCCCGCCGCCTCGTCCGTGGTTGCATTCGCATTTTCGTCCGCACCTTCGGCAAACCCGAGGTCGATGTCGCGCTCGAGCGCGCGGGGCACCCACTCGGTGGTGGTTTCGCGCGCAAGCTGGTTGAGATCGAGCCTCTGCATCGACTGCGCGCGCTCCGCGCCCGGCTCCGCGCGCGCGAGCGACAGGAGCTGATTGACGAGGTGCGTCGTTTGGCCCGTAGCGGTGTTCAGTTGCCGCAGCGTATGGTGCACGTCGTCCATTTTCTGCTGGCGCAACGCGAGCTCGGCCTGAGTCTTGATGCCGGCCAGCGGAGTGCGCAACTGGTGCGCGGCGTCGGCGATGAAACGTTGTTGCGAGGACAGCGCGAAAGCGAGCCGCGCCAGCAGATCGTTCATCGCGCGAATCAACGCGCGCACCTCGCCGGGCGCATTCTGTTCCGGCAAGGGGCTCAAGTCGCGATGCGAACGGCTGCCGATTTCGTGCTGCAGCGTGGCGAGCGGCCGCAGGCCGCGCTCGATGCCGTACCAGACCAGCGCACCCACCAGCGCGATCAGCAGTAATTCGGGCAGTAGCATCCCGAGCAGAACCTCGTTCGCGAGCGTGCGCCGCTTGTTGAGCGTTTCCCCGACGAGGATCAGCACTGGGGTGGCGCCGGCGTCCTTGACGTTGGTCTGCAGCGCGGCGAGCCGCACCGGGTTGCCGCGATAGTTGCCGTCGTAATAAAGCGGTTTTCCCGGCAGCATTTCTTCGTGCGGCAGCGGCAACCCGCGGTGACCGGCAATAAACCCGCCTTTCGCATCGTTGACCAGGTAGAAAACACTGTCGTGAGTGTCGGATTCGAGCATGTCGAGCGCCGCGCTCGGCAGGTCTACCTGCAGCCTGCCGTCGTGCAGCCGCGTCTGCCGGCTGATGTCGAGCGCGGAGTCGAACAACGAATAATCGTAGGCGAGGGTGGCGAAGTTAAACGCATAGTAATAGGTGACGACCGCGCTCAACAGGGTTACCAGCACGATGGGCGCCAACAGCGAAATCAGCAGCTGATGGCGCAGCGTTGCGCGCTCCGCGGCCGGTGCGCGCGCGCCGGCGCCCGCGGTCACGCGTCTTTTTCCAGCAGATAACCCAGGCCGCGGATGGTGCGTATGGTTACGCCCCCAGCCTCAACTTTTTTGCGCAGCCGGTGCACGTAGACCTCGATTGCATTGGCGCCGACTTCTTCGTCCCAGCCGTAGAGCTGGCCGGCGAGCTGCTCCTTGTTGACCACGCGGCCGCTGCGCAGCATAAGGACTTCGAGCACGCCGATTTCGCGCGCGGAGAGTTCGAGCGGCGCGCCGTGCAGCGTCGCCCGCCGCCCGCTGGTGTCGAGCGAAAGCGGCCCGTGCGTGAGCACCGAGCTGCCGCCCGACTGGCCGCGGCGGATGAGCGCGCGCACGCGCGCCTCGAGTTCCGGCAGGTCAAAAGGCTTGGTCAGGTAGTCGTCGGCGCCGAGATCGAGTCCCTTGACGCGCTCGGATAACGCATCGCGCGCGGTCAGCACCAGCACCGGCACCGCGGCGCCGCGCCGGCGCAAGCGTTTCAGGACGTCGAACCCGTCGAGCTTGGGCAGCCCGAGATCGAGTATCACCAAATCGTAGGCTTGCGCGGCCAGTATATGGTCGGCCTCTTCGCCATCGTGGGCGCAGTCGACTGCGAATTCGGCCTGCCGCAGCGAGCGCGTAAGGCCGTCGGCGAGAACCGGATCGTCTTCGACGATGAGTATGCGCATGACAGTCTGATAGTTCGCAACGTAATAATTGCAAGAATGGTACGCTATTGCGCCCACAGAATAGCAGTACCGCAGGCTCGTGGCACCGTTGGCTTTTTTTGCTGCTGCGCTCGCCGCGCTGCGGTTCATGCGGTTATGCGGCTGACCTAACTGCGGCAATCTTGTAACATCATATCGCGATAAAACCGGCGTCCGGACGATTGATGGATTCTATCCAGCAGACATTATCAGACACGTTCAATCGCTTTTTCGATTCGGAGAAATCGAGCGGGATTCTGTTGATCGCGTGTACCGTCGTCTCGCTCGCGATTACGAATTCCCCGATCGGTGCGGATTATGTCGATTTCTGGCAGAAGAATGTCGGCGGCCTGAGTATTGAGCATTGGATAAACGACGGGTTGATGGCGGTATTTTTTCTGCTCATCGGATTGGAACTCGAGCGCGAGCTTTATACGGGGGAACTGTCGAATTTCAAGAATGCCCTGCTGCCAATTGTTGCGGCCGCCGGGGGCATGATCGCGCCCGCGCTGATCCACTTTTCGCTTAATGCGGGGACGCTGACGCAGGCGGGAATCGGCATACCGATGGCGACCGATATCGCGTTCGCGCTTGGGGTCCTCGCTATTTTGGGAAGCCGCATTCCAGCGTCGTTGAAAGTGTTCGTGGTCGCGTTTGCGGTCATCGACGATTTGGGGGCGATCGTCATAATTGCCGTTTTTTACACGGCAAAGCTTTCGCTTTGGTATTTTTGCGCCGCGCTCGGCGTCGCGCTGCTGTTGCTGAGGTTGAACCGTCTACGCGTAATGTCAATCGCGCCCTACCTGCTGGGCGGCGTGTTGATGTGGTTTTTCATGCTCAAATCGGGCGTTCACGCGACTATTGCCGGCGTTGCGCTCGCTTTTCTAATTCCTTTCTCTTCAAAAAGCGACGACAAGCAGTCGCCCTCGTACCGGATCGAGAATTTTTTACACAAACCCGTTACCTTCGCCATATTGCCGGTGTTTGCGCTTTCGAATACCGGCATACTGGTAGGTGCGGACTGGTTGCACGACTTGGCGAGTTTGAACAGCATCGGTATTGCTGGCGGCCTGGTATTGGGGAAACCGCTTGGGGTGATTTTATTTTGCTGGATTGCAGTCGCGAGCGGTCTGTGCCGTTTGCCCCTGGACTTGTACTGGCGGCATATTCTGGGTGCCGGAATTCTGGGCGGTATCGGTTTTACCATGTCTATTTTCATCACCAATCTCGCTTTTGCGGGCAGTGCCGACAGCGTAAACTCTTCGAAGATAGCGATTCTGGCGGCTTCATTGACAGCGGGAACCCTCGGCTATTTGTGGCTCCGAGTGTGCGGCAAGTCCGGCTACACGGCCGGGTAACGTGGGCGGCTGCTGACTGGCGAACTAGCCGTCTTTGACGGTTGTCCATAAGTCGGGGCGGGCGAAAAATAACAGGTCGAAAAGCGGTTTTCTCCGCCAAGTCGGTGAATCATAAAAACTTGTCGTTTGCTCGTGAGGTGCACTCGCAAATTCGCGGCGGTGTGGTAGATTTCGCTTCCGCCGGGGGCGCCCGCCCGCCGTGTAAGGTTGGAGTAAGAGACGATTGCTACCATTTAACCGTCATGTTGCGGCAGCGCGGAATGTCGCAGCAAGCATGTTCCGGGATGTCACAACATGATGTTGTCAGGTTTGCGCACGTTTGCTTTGGCTTTCCTCCTCGGGGGCACGAGCGCGGTCGCTGCCGGAGCTGAACCGGTACCCGGCCTGGCAACCTTAAACTCCGACCTGACGCAGCTTACCCTGCGTCAGGCGGAGATTTTTTTTGGCGGGCGCAATCGCGAGCTCCAGGCAGGTCAGCGGCTCATCGAAGGCGCCGAGGCCGACCGCCTGACCGCGAGCCAGCGCCCCAATCCAAACCTGTCGTTCAATGCGAGCCCGCTCAATCCCCATTCGGGCGTCGGCGGCGGGGATTTGCGCGACCGCCAGATCGGCAGCACCGTCGGTGTTCAGCAGTTGTTCGAGCGCGGCAATAAACGCGGCTTGCGCATGGAAGCGGCCGACTACAACATCCGCGCGAGCCGCGGCGAATACGCCGACATTCAGCGCCAGCAGAAGGTCGCGCTGTATTCGGCCTACTACGATCTCGTCGCAGCGCAGGAAAAGCAGCGTATTTCGACCGAGACCGCCGGACTTTTCCAGAAAACCATCGACGCGGTCGAGCAACGCCTCAAGGCGGGCGACATCGCGCGCTCGGAAGTCGCGCGCATCCGGGTCGACGCGCTGCGCGCGCAAAATGACGCGCGTAGCGCGCAGGCCGAGCGGCAGAAGGCGCAAGCGGTGCTCGCCTATATGATAGGCGTCGAGCGCGACGCCGCGCGCATCAATGCCATCGACGGGTGGCCGGAGATCGGCGCGGTGCCCGCCGGCGTCGATGTCGACAAGGCGGTGGACGGGCGGGCGGATGTGCAGGCCGCGCAGGCGCGCGTCGCAGCGGCGGACCGCCACCGCGAGCTCGCGCGCGCGTCGCGCACGCGCGACGTGACCGGCTCCGCGCAATTCCAGCATTTCCCCGGCGATTTCAGCAACAACACATTCGGCGTCGGCGTGAGTATTCCGCTGTTCACCAATTATTATTTCGAGGGCGAAATCCGCCGCGCCGAAGTCGAGCTGCAATCCGCGCGCGACAACCTCGAGCGCGTGCGCGCGCAGGCGCTCGGCGAAATCACGCGCAACCGCGCGGACCTGGACGCGGCGGCCGAGCGCGTGCGCCGGTTCCGTGAAACGCTGTCGCAGGAGGCGCAACGCGCCGCCGAAGGCGCCGAGTTTGCCTACAGCAAGGGTGCGATCGGCGTGCTCGATCTGCTCGATGCGCGGCGCCAGCTGTACGCGACGCGGCTCGAAGCATCGAACACGCTCGCCGATTATGCGAAGTCGCTCGCGGCCTGGCGCGCGGCGACCGCAACGGCGGAAATCGAGCCCGGCCCGGCCGGGAAATGACACAATAAGGGGGTAAGGGGGGCAGATCGCCCACCCTTCAATACGAAAACGTCTGGGGTAGGAGTACATGCGTCTTATCGTAATAGCGGCAATGTTCGCGGCGGGCTTGATCGCCGGCTGCGACAAGGCGGAGAAAACCGCGGGCCTGCCGCAACCCAAGGTTGACGGCGACACCATCGTATTTCCGGCCGGCAGCCCGCAGCTCTCATCCCTGACGTCGGAGGTTGCCGCTGCACGGCCGGCTGCGGCCACGTCGCTGAACGGCCGTCTGACCTGGAACGAAGACAAGACGGTGCGGATTTTCACGCCGCTCGCGGGGCGCGTAGACCGCATACTCGTGCAGCCGGGGGACCGCGTTGGTCAGGGACAGACGCTCGCGGTGATCGCGTCGCCCGATCTGGGCCAGGCGCAGGCCGACGCGCGGCGCGCGCGAGGAGAATACGCGCTGGCTGAACAAAACCTCGCGCGCGTCAAAGAACTGCATCAGCATGGCGTCGCGGCGGCCAAGGATTTAAACACCGCCGAAGCCGACTTTGCGCGCGCCGAATCGGAGTCCGGGCGCACGCAGGCGCGGCTGAAACTCTACGGCGGCGGCAGCCAGGTCGACCAGAGCTACGCGCTCAAGAGCCCGCTCGCCGGCGTCGTGGTCGAGAAGAACATCAACCCCGGGCAGGAGCTGCGACCCGATCAGATGGGCGGCGGCGCTCCCGCGCAATTTGTGATCACCGACCCCGCGTACTTATGGGTGCTGCTCGATGCGTCGGAGAAAGACCTGCCGCACCTGAAGGCCGGCCGGACGATAAAAATCCGCGTGCCGGCTTTTCCCGATGTGGCATTCGATGCCAAGGTCGCGGCGGTCGCCGATTTTCTCGATCCCGCGACACGCACGATCAAAGTGCGCGCGACGCTCGACAACGCGAAACGGCTGCTGAAGAGCGAAATGTTCGTCACCGCCACCGTCACGGCAGAGGGCAACTCCGCGATGGTCTTGCAGGTACCCGCGCGTGCCGTGTACTTTCAGGGCGGCAGCAACTTCGTGTTTATAGACGACGGCAAGGGCGGATTCACGCGGCACAAAGTCGAAACCGGCGACGTGTACGACGGCAATATCTCCATCCTCGCGGGGGTGCAGGCCGGGCAGAAAGTCGTGACGGACGGGGCCTTGCTGCTGCAGCAGATGCTGCAGCCGCGGCGCGTCGTAAAGTAGCCGCGCGCCGGATCGCGACGCTGCAATCATGATCAAGAAAATAGTCGAGTTCGCGCTGCGCCAGCCGCTGTTCGTCATTCTCGGCACGGTTCTGTTCATCGGCGGCGGCGTGATCGCGTTCAAGCAACTGCCGGTCGAGGCTTTCCCCGACGTGACCGACACGCAGGTAACCGTCATTTCGCTGTTTCCGGGGCGCGCGGCCGAAGAGGTCGAAAAGCAGGTGACGCTGCCGCTGGAGGTCGCGCTCGCGGGCCTGCCCAATTCGGTGCGCATGTTTTCGCACACGCAGTTCGGGCTGTCGTTCATCATCATCACGTTCAACGACGACGCCAACGCCTATTTCGCGCGCCAGCAGGTCGGCGAGCGGCTGCGCGAAGTCGCATTGCCCGAGGGCGTGCAACCGCAACTGGCGCCCCTGTCGACGCCGATCGGCGAAATTTACCGCTACCGCGTCAAGGCCGATCATCTGAACTCGCGCGACCTGCGCACCATCCAGGACTGGACCGTGGGCCGCCAGTTGCGCCTGATTCCCGGCGTCGCGGATATCGTGAGCTTCGGCGGCTATATCAAGCAATACGAGGTCAACCCCGATCTCGCCAAGATGAAGTATTACAAGATCACGCTGCAACAACTGTTCACGGCGCTCCAGCGCGCGAACTCGAACGCCGGCGGCGGTTACGTCGAGCAGGGGCACCAGCAATTTCTGATCCGCGGCATCGGCCTGCTGCGCCAGGCCGACGAAGTGCTCAACGTGATGGTCGCCGAGCGCAACGGCGTGCCGGTGCTCGTCAAGGATATCGCGGGCATCAGCACGGGCTCGGTGCCGCGCCAGGGCGTGATCGGCCAGGACGACGAAGACGACGTGGTGACCGGCGTGGTGCTGATGCGCAAGGGCGAAAACCCGTCGACCGTGCTGGCGGCCGTCAATCGGAAAGTCGAGCACCTGAACTCCGCGGTGCTGCCGCGCGGCGTCGAGGTCGTGCCTTATTACGACCGCACCTGGCTCATCGGCAAGACGCTGAAGACCGTGTTCACCAATCTCGTCGAGGGCGCGATGCTGGTGACGCTGGTACTGCTGCTCTTTCTCGGTAACCTGCGCGCCGCCGCGATCGTCGCGCTGATCATTCCACTGTCTCTGCTTGGCACTTTTCTGGGCCTTACGTTGATCGGAATCCCGGCGAATCTGCTGTCGCTGGGCGCGATGGACTTCGGCATCATCGTCGACGGCGCGGTGATCGTGGTCGAGAACGTGTTTCGCAAACTCTCGGAGGCGAAGGAATTTCACGACGACAAAGTCGAGGAGGGCGAGGACCGCCATCGCCTGCGCGTGATTCTCGACGCGGCCGTCGAAGTCGGGCGGCCGACGCTATTCTCGATGCTGATCATCATTGCCGCGCATATTCCGATATTCACGCTGCAGCGTCACGAGGGCCGCATTTTTGCGCCGATGGCTTATTCCGTGACCTCCGCGCTCGTCGCGTCGCTGATATTCTCGCTGACGCTGGTGCCGCTGCTGTGCTACATGCTGCTGCGCAAGAAGTTGCCGCATCACGACAACGCGCTGGTCGAACGCTGCAAGGCGATTTATGAGCCGGTCCTGCGCTGGGCGCTCGATCACAAGCGCATCGTGCTCGTCGCTTCGAGCGGTGCGTTGCTGGCGAGCCTGGCGGTGGCGCCGCAACTCGGGACCGAGTTTCTGCCGGAGCTGAACGAAGGCTCGATCTGGCTCAACGTGCCGCTTCATCCGAGCGTGTCGGTGACGGAAGCCTCGATCGAAATGGGCCGCATGCAGGACGTGCTGAAGAAAATCCCCGAAGTCAAGAGCGTGGTGTTCAAGGCGGGGCGGCCCGAAGACGGCACAGATCCCAAACTGATCAGCATGGCGGAAATCCTCGTCGACCTGAAACCGGAAAACGAATGGACGCGCAAAACGACCAAGCGCGAGGTGATGCTCGAAATGGACCAGGAGCTCTCCAAGATCCCGGGCATCCAGGCGAGCTTCTCGCAACCGATCCGCGACAATATCCTCGAAAGCATTTCGCAGATCGACGGCCAGATCGTGGTCAAGGTGTTCGGCGACGATCTCGACGTGCTGCGCGCCACCGCGGCGAAAGTGCTCGCTGCCATCGCCGACGTGCGCGGCGTGTCGCGAGCGATGATCGACCGCCAGGGCGAACTGCCGCAGACGCTGATCGAAATCGACCGCGCGGTCGCGGCGCGCTATGGCTTGAACGTCGCCGACATCGCGGATGTGATCGAAACCGTGCTCGGCGGCAAGGTCGCGACCAGCGTGTGGGAGGGCGAGAAGCGGTTCGGCATCGTCGTGCGCCTGAAGGAAGGCCAGCGCGCGCTCGACGAGCTGCCGAACATACTGGTGACGACGCCCAGCGGGGTTTATCTGCCGCTGTCGCAGGTCGCGAAATTCCGCGCGATCGGCGGCAGCATGAACATCAGCCGCGAAAATGGCGGGCGCGTGATCGCGATCGGCGTATTCATCCGCGACCGCGACATGGGCAGCGTGGTCGCCGACATGCAGGAGCGCGTCAAGAAGTCGGTCAAGCTTCCCGAGGGCTATTACATGGCGTGGTCGGGCGAATTCGAAAACCAGGAGCGCGCGATGGCGCGGCTGGCGGTCGTTGTGCCGTTGTCGGTATTGCTCATCTTTATTCTGCTGTTCGACGCGTTCAAGTCGTTCAAGAGCGCGCTCTTGATCATTCTGAACATTCCGTTCGCGATGATAGGCGGCATTTTCGCGTTGCTGATCACGGGCATACCTCTGTCGGTGTCGGCGGCCATCGGTTTCATCGCGCTCTTCGGCCAGGCGGTGCTCAACGGCGTGGTCATGGTCACTTACTTCAATCAATTGAAGCACGCGGGTGCGACCCCCGTCGAAGCCGTGATCAAGGGCTCGCTCGTGCGCCTGCGCACGGTGCTGATGACGGCGATGCTCGCGATGATGGGCTTGATGCCGATGGCGTTGTCGCACGACATCGGTTCGGAAACGCAGAAGCCGCTCGCGATCGTGGTGATCGGCGGACTTATCACTGCGACGCTGCTGACCCTGATCGTGTTGCCGACGCTGTACGTGCTGTTCGAGCGAAAAGGCCGGCGCGCGCGGAAACCCCATGCGCCAGCACCGGTCGACTAACGCCCCGGCCGGGCCGCTTTAGCGCCCGTAAGCGTGGCGTAAGCCGCGCGCCTTATTCTGCCGCCGTGCTGAAGCCGGATGCGGCGGGAAAGACCATTTTCCGAATCGATCGCCGCCGCGATCCGCGCTGGAGCCATGCCATTCGCATACGACAAGAGTATGCGTTCCTGTCGGCCGGCGATTTCGCCGGCTATCTGATTCGAGGCCGCCTGCAACGTGAAAACCCGCCCGGCTGTTGTTGCTTCGCTCACCGTAGCGCTCGTCATTGCCGCGGGATTAACCCTCGTCCACTATCACGGCCGCAACGGCGAACCGAAAGTTCAGGCGTCCGCCCCGGCGCAGCTCAACGCGCGGGAGTTGCGTTTTCCCGCGGACTCGGCGCAGTTGACCTTTATCAAGGTCCAGGCCGTGGAGGCTTTGCCGGAGCCGCTGCTCGAACCGCT
>JBKJMN010000251.1:0-20488 GCA_046596405.1 Burkholderiales bacterium | reverse complement strand
TGCGGCTAACGAGTCACGGCGCCTCGTTGTCGAAAGGTCCCTTGCTTAAAATGACTAAGCCGCGGGACTTTCTTCTAGCCCTGAGCCAAAATCGTGACAGCGCATCACGCGTTTCATTGTGTTAGGCGCTCTTACATCCACGCACACGCCGCCCAGCCCGCCGAGCACCCAGCGGTCTGGCAGCGGCTTGGGCCACGCGAGATCGGGCTCGTATTTCGGTGCGCCGCCCTGCGCGAGAACTGCAGGCGAGCACAAAATTCCGGCGGCAATGCCCAATGCTGCGTATGTTTTTATTCTGCTCATCCGGTGCATGTGCATCAGGTGCCCCCCCTTTACGGCTCGCGAAACCCCCGGTCAGCGTTTGATCTTCAGCAACCGCGCCGCGTTGCCGCCCATGATTTTTTCCTTGTCGGCGCGCGACAGCCGCGCCACGCTCTCGATGAATTTGACCGGCTGCTCCATCCCCATGTCGTACGGATAGTCGGTGCCGAGCACGACATGCTCCGGCCCGTATTTGTCGATAAGGTGGCGCAACATCTGCGCGTCGAACGTGATGGTGTCGAAATAGAATTTCTTGAGGTAGCTCGACGGCGGCTTTTTGATGATCACGCGGCAATCGGGCCGCGCGCGATGAGCGTGGTCCATGCGCGCCCAGTAGTGGGCGAGGTAACCACCGGAGTGCGGCAGCACGATTTTTAACTTCGGGTTGCGGTCCATCACGCCATCGAATATCAAATGGCTGGCGGCGACCGTCGTCTCGAGGGGATTGCCGATCACGTTGTTGAAGTAATGGTCCTTCAGCCGCTCGCCCTGCGTATAGCCTAACGGGTGCATGAAGATCACGATGTCCAGTTCCTGCGCCTTCGCGAAAAATTTATCGAGGCCGAGGCTCGCGTCGGTCAGGTCCTTACCGTTGACGTTGGGCAGAATTTCCACGCCGCGCATGCCGAGTTCTTTCACGCAGTATTCGAGTTCCGCCACCGCCATGCCGGCGTTTTGCAGCGGCACCGTGCCCATCGCGACAAAGCGGTCGGGCCAGGTCGCGGCGATTTCAGCGAGGCGCTCGTTGGCCATGCGCGCAAGTTCGCGGCCGAAATCCGGCTCGCTCCAGTAGATGCACTGGTTGGGCGCCGGGCACACCGCCTGGATGTCTATGCCCATGCGGTCCATGTCTTTCAGCCGCACTTCGATCGTCGACAGCTTGGCCCCGCGGTCCTTCATTTGCTTGATGTTGACTTCGCGCGTCAACGCGTTCGCGAAAATTCCGGAAGGCTCGAACTGGCCGGCGTTCAAATGCGCGACTTTGGCGCCGATCGCCGGGTTCAGATAGTGGCAGTGCAAATCGATGCGCAGGCTGCCGCCCTTGCGATCACGCACGACCTTCGGCGCTGCGCTTGCACGCGGCTTCGCGGCGGTTTTGGCCGAAGCCGCGCGCAAGCGCAGCCCCGGACGGTGGCGATGCGCCGGGTCGGCGCAGCCTGAAATACACGTATACATCATGGGAATGCTCTCCGCTGGATTGCTGGTGGGGCCGCATGTTTTTTCTTGTCGGCGACGCGGGATAATTTGACTCTACGCTGCCGCATGTGTCAACTTTCGCCATCCCTTCAGGCAGACTTCAGGAGAAGCATTTGAAAATTGGAATTGTCGGCACCGGCAAAATGGGCTCAGCCATAGCGGCGCGGCTCATCGGGCACAACCATGAAGTGACGGTATGGAACCGCACCGCGGCGAAAGCGCAGTCGCTCGTCTCGAGCGGCGCCAAAGTCGCCGCGACACCGCGCGAACTCGCGAGCAGCGTCGAAATCGTCATCAGCATCCTGACCAACGCCCAGGCAATCCATGCCGCATATGACGGCCAGGATGGCCTGCTCGCGGGCGACATCAAGGGCAAGCTGTTCATCGAGATGAGCACGGTACGGCCCGGGACCGAAAAAGCGCTGGGGGCGAAGATCGACGCGCAAGGCGCCGCGCTGATCGATTGCCCGGTCGGCGGCACCGTCGGGCCCGCGCGCGACGGCAAGCTGCTGGGCTTCGTGGGAGGTTCAGCGGCCGACGTCGCGCGTGCCAGGCCGGTGCTAGACCAGATGTGCCGCCGCGTCGAGCACGTCGGGCCGATCGGCGCCGGCGCGAGCATGAAGCTGGCGATCAATCTGCCGCTGCTCGTCTATTGGCAGGCGCTCGGCGAAGCGCTCGTGCTGTGCAAGCCGCTCGGCCTCGATCCGGCGCGCATCATGGACATCTTCGCCGACACGTCGGGCGGACCGAACGTGCTCAAAGTGCGCGGGCCCGCGATCGCCAAGGCGTTGCAGGGCCAGGACACCGGCGCGATCACGTTCGACATCGACTCGATCCGCAAAGACCTGCAAACGATGATCGAGGAAGCGCAGGCGCTCGGCGGCACGCTGCCGGTCACCGCGCGTGCACTCGAGTGCTTCGACGAAGCCTCGCGCGACGGCCTCGGCAAAGGCGACGCGACGCTGCTGCCGGTGCGCTGGCTGAAAAAAGCCTCGAGCTAAAACTTTGGGACTGATTCAACTCCGGAGAGGAAAACCATGATTTATGAAATGAGAACGTACGATCTGAAGCCGCATTCCGTACCCGAAGTCGAGCAACGGTTTGCTGAAGCGTACGAGATCCGCAAGAAGCATTCGCTGCTCGCCGCGTTCTGGCATACCGAAATCGGCCCGCTCAATCAGATCGTCCACGTGTGGGGCTACCAGGATTTGAACGAGCGCGCGCGCATTCGCGCCGAAGCGGTCAAGGACGGCACCTGGCCGCCGAAAATTCAGGAATTCGTCGTCAATATGCGCTCGGACATCATGCTACCGCTCGCCGTGTCGCCGGAACTCAAACCAGCGAATCTCGGGCCCTATTTTGAAATGCGCACCTACACGCTCGCAAGCGGCGCCGAACTCCCCAAGCTGATCGCGTTGTGGGAAAAGGGCATTGCCGACCGCGTGAAATTGAGCCCGTTATGCGCGGCGTGGGTGTCCGAACTCGGTGCGCTCAACAAGTTCGTCCACATCTGGCCGTACAAATCGATCGAGGAGCGCAACGCGACGCGCGACAAGGCGAAAGCCGCCGGCGTATGGCCGCCGTCGCTGCTCGCCAAAAAGCACAACATGCCCGCCTACGCGATGACCGCCCAGGAAAACAAGATCCTGATGCCGTCCAAGTTCTCGCCCATCCAGTAAGGGACGGAAGCGGCGGTGAAACACCGCGGCAATATGCGCCGGTTACCATAAAATCCTGATGGTTCGAAAGGGGAAAATAATGCGCGACCTGCTGATGCAACTGTTACGCGTGACAATACTGGCGTGCGCGGCAGGCTGCGCGCACGCGCAGTCGTCCGCCGCGCTGCACCTGGTATTCGTCATCGACGGCTTGCGGCCCGACAGCATCACGGAAGCCGACACCCCCACGCTGTACCGCCTGCGCCGCGAAGGCGTCACGTTTCAGAACACGCACGCCGTATTCCCCACCGTCACGCGCGTCAACTCGACGTCGCTCGCGACAGGCAGTTATCCCGCGCGTCACGGCATTATGGGCAACTCCATCTACGTGCCCGCGGTCGATCCGAAGCGCGCGTTCACCAACGACGACTTCCAACCGCTGATGAAGCTCGACGATGCGACCAGCGGCCGCATGGTGACCGTGCCGGGCATCGCCGAAATCCTCGCGCAGGCCGGACGCAAAATGGTGGCGGTCAGCTCGGGCTCGACCGGCAGCGCTATCCTGCTCGCGCCGAAGTCCCCGCGCGGCACCGGCACCGTCATCAACGGTGACTTCTTCCCCGGCACGCAGGTCGCCTATCCCGGCGCGATCAGCGCGGAGGTATTGCAGCGTTTTGGCGCCGCGCCTAAAAAAGGCGGGGCGACCGACCGCTACGACAGCTCGGTGGACTGGTCTATGCAGGTGCTGCGCGAGTACGTGCTGCCGGAACTGCGTCCCGAATTGATAATCACGTGGATGACGGAGCCCGACCATATTCAGCACGGGCTCGGCGCCGGCGCGCCCGAAGCCGTCGCCGCCATCCGCAACGACGACCGGCAGCTCGGGCTCGTACTCCAGAAGCTCGAAGCGCTCGGCGTGCGCGATAAGACCAACATCATCGTGGTGTCCGACCACGGGTTCGCGCATACCGTCTTCAATGTCAATGTCGGCCGCGCCTTGGCGGACGCAGGACTGATGGGGGCGGATGGTTCGAATGAACTCGTCATCGCTTCCAGCGGGCAGGCCGTCGCCCTTCACGTCAAGGACCGCAACCCCGCGCGCATCAGAACCGTGACCGAATTTCTGCAGCAGCAGCCATGGTGCGGCGTCGTGTTCACCGCGGGCAAGCGCGGCGGTGCGGCACACGAAGGCACGGTGGCCGGCACATTTGCGCTCGAGTACGCGCATCTCGGCGGACACGAGCGCAGCCCGGACATCGTCTTCACCTTCCCGTGGTCGTCTGCGCCGAACCGCCACGGCGTGCGCGGCACGGACTACGCGCAGGTCGCGGGCGACCGCAAGACCGGCCCCGTTGACGGCAACGCGGCGAGCCACGGCGGCATCGGCCCGTGGACCGTGCGCAACACGATGCTCGCCTGGGGACCTGGCTTCAAGCGCGGCGCCGTCGTGCGCACGCCGACTTCCAATGTAGACGTGGCGCCGACGCTGTTGCACTTGCTCGGACTGCCCGCAGCGGCGGCCGGCATGGACGGCAGGGTCATAGCCGAGGCACTGGCGAACGGGCCCGACGAGGAGCAAGTCGCGGCGGAAACGCGCACGTGGCACGTGCGCAGCGGCGGCTACTCGGCGGTTCTGCAGACGAGCGAAACCGGCGGCAAGCGCTATATCGACAAAGGCTGGCGCGAACAATAAAACGCGCGCGCCAACTCTGCGTCTCAAATCCTTAATTGCCTTCATCCATACCGTGAACGATTACTTCCGAACAGGCAACCAATCCTTCACGCTGATTCAGTAACAGATCGTCCGCACGATTTTAAAATGTTCACTATTTGCGACATTCCTGGCGCTTGCCCATGCCATCCTAATAATGAAAACGGCACTGCGCGATCTGCAACACACCGGCCTCGACCCGGTAAACGAGTCGATGCTCGCGGGTGATGCGGCGCGACCAGAACCCGCGCAAATTGCGTTTCAACGGTTCGGGCTTGCCCAGCCCGGTAAACGGACGTTGCTGTATATCGTCGATCAGGCTATTGATCTTGTCACGCATGCGCACGTCGCTGCGCGCCCAATACCGATAATCCTGCCAGGCGCCGGGCGCCCAGACGATTTTCACCGGCCAATCTCACCGAATCAGTTTGTGCGCACGGCCCCGACCCGCCTTGAGGTCGCGCGCCGCCTTGGCAAGCCGCGCGGCGCTCTTCGGGCTCGACAATAGATAATCGGTTTCGACGTAGCTGTTGAAATCATCGAGCGAGATCAGCACGGCCGGCTTGCCGCGCTGGCGCGTGATGATCACCGGACGATGGTCGTCGTTGACCTTGTCCATGGCCTCGGCCAGCTTGGCGCGCACTGCGGTGTAGGTAATAACGTCCATGGTCTACCTGTACAGGTATTGGTACATGTGCAATATTAGCACAAGCCGCCCTGCCCGGAAGCCGCCGGGAGCAGCGGGCAGCGACCGTGACAGCGGCCATTTCCTTAAAATAAACTGTCGATCGACACTAACCGCCGGCGGTTTGGCATTGCCAGCGCGCCCGTGGATGCCCTAACATCCGACTTTCGTGGAGAGCCGGATGACCAGAAAGAAAACTGATATTGCAATCGTCGGCGCCGGCATGGGTGGCCTCGCCGCCGCCGCGACGCTGCGCCGCGCGGGCTTCAGCGTGAACGTTTACGAGCAGGCAGCCCGCTTCGGCCGCATCGGCGCGGGTATTCAGATGATGCCGAACTCGATGAAGGTGCTGCGCGAAATCGGCGTCGAAGACCGCGTGCGCGCCGCCGCATTTTCCCCGCAATCACACCTCAACCGCATCGGCGACAGCGGCGAGATCACCATCGAGCTGCCGATGCCCGAAGAGCGCTACGGCGCGCCGTACCTGTGCATGCATCGTGCGACGCTGCATGAGGCGCTGCTGTCGGGCGTACCGGCCGACATCGTTCATCTGGGCAAAAAACTGGTCGGGCTGGAACAAGACGCGGACCGGGTCACGCTCAGTTTTGCCGACGGCACGCGCGAACACGCGGACGCCGTGATCGGCGCCGACGGCGTGCATTCGGTGGTGCGCGAACTCCTGCTCGGGCCCGAAACACCCTATAACAAGGGCCGCGTCGCTTATCGCGGGGTCTTTCCGGCGGCGCTCATGAATGGACTCGACATCGGCTCTTCGCGCACCAAATGGTGGGGCGAAGACCGGCATATAGTCATTTACTACACGACCGCCAAATGCGACGAAATCTATTTCGTGACCAGCCTGCCCGAGGGCATCGATTGGGCGACGCGCGAATCGTGGTCGGCGAAAGGCGACGTAAAAGATCTGCGCGCGGCGTATGCCGGCTTCCATTGCGACGTGCGCGCGGTGCTGGACGCCTGCCCGGACTGCCACAAGTGGGCGATTCTCGAGCGCGATCCGCTGCCGCGCTGGAGCGTGGGCCGCGTCGCGCTGCTCGGCGATGCCTGCCACCCGATGACGCCGTATATGGCGCAGGGTGCGGCGACTTCGATCGAGGATGCCGCGGTAATAGCGCGCTGTCTAGACGAAGCCGGCGACGACATCGAAAGCGCATTCCAGCGCTATGAAGCACACCGCAAGCCGCGCACGTCGCGCATCCAGGCGATATCGAGCGCCAACACGTGGATGCAGAAGCCCGGCGATAATCCGGACTGGCTCTACGGCTACGATGCCTGGCGCACGCCTTTGACGGAAACTGCAGGCGTATAAACAATATCAGTGCGGCAACGCCCAGGTCGGCACCGCATGAAGAGGAGGTCAGCATGAGAAAGAAATCCCGCGCAGCGCTGCGGACGGCGGCCTGCTTCCTGATTGCAAGCCTGCCGAACGTTGCCGCGGCCCAGTCGGGCTACCCGGCGAAACCCATACGTCTTTTAGTACCCTTTGGACCAGGCGGTGTCGGCGACATCACGTCTCGCGCTGTGATGCAGAAAATGGGCGAAGCGCTGAACCAGCAGATCATCATCGACAACCGGCCGAGCGCCGGCGGCATCGTCGCCACCGAAACGGTCGCTAAATCCGAGCCCGATGGCTACACGCTTTACCTGATGAACAACACCAACGCGGTCAGCGCGGCGATGTTCAAGAAATTGCCGTACGACACGGTCAACGATTTCTCGATGGTGACCTCCATCGGCGCATTCAGCCTCGGCGTTCTGGTCAGCCCGGATTCGCCGGTGAAGTCGGTGAAGGACCTGATCGCGCAGGCGAAAGCCACGGCGGGCAAGTTCAACATCGGCACCATCAACATCGGCACCACGCAATATCTGTCGAGCGAGCTCCTGAAATCGATGGCGGGGCTCGATGCGACGACCGTGCCGTTCAACAACACTGCCGGTGTGCTTACGGCCCTGCGCGGGGCGAGCGTACAGGTCGCGCTCGAATTTCTGCCGCCGGTACTCGGGCAGATTCGCGCCAACGGCCTGCGCGCCATCGCGGTCACATCGAAGAAGCGTTTCGCCCTGCTGCCCGACGTGCCGACGCTCGATGAAAGCGGACTCGCGGGCTACGAAGTCAATTCATGGAACGGCATCGCCGTCGCCGCAAAGACACCGAAAGTCATCGTCGAGCGCCTCAACAAAGAGATACACGCCGCGGTCAATTCCGCGCAGATCAGGCAGCGCTTTCAGGAGCTGGGCGTCGAGCAGAATCTCTCCACGCCCGACGGCATGAAGAAACTGCTGGTCGACGAAATCGCCAAGTGGAATGCGCTGATCGACAAAGCGAAGATATCGCGGCTATGAAAACCATCCTCGCTCCCGATCCCAATCCGGTCAAACCCAAATACGCGCCGCCGCCCGGCGCATGCGACGCGCATTGCCATATATTCGGCCCCGGCGCGAAATTTCCGTACGCGGCCAATCGCAGCTACACGCCGCCCGATGCCCCGAAGGCGCAGCTCGCGGCACTGCATAAGCACCTCGGTTTCTCACGCGCGGTGCTGGTGCAGGCGAGCTGCCACGGTCATGACAACGCAGCGCTCATCGATGCCTTGAACTGGTCGCAGGGTGCGTGGCGCGGCGTCTGCATGATAGGCCGCGATGTGACTGACAAGGAACTTGAAACGCTGCACGCGGCGGGCGTGCGCGGTGCGCGCTTCAATTTCGTCGCGCACCTCGGCGGCGCGGCCGATCTCAAAGTAATAGAAGCGGTGGTTGAACGCATAACGCCCCTCGGCTGGCACCTGCAGGTGCATCTCGATGCCGAAGACATCGGGACCTACCGCGATTTTCTGCTCGGCCTCGAAATGCCGTTCATCATCGACCACATGGGCCGTGTCGTCGCCAAGAACGGCCTCGAGCAGAAACCGTTCAAGCTGATGCTCGACCTGATGAAGGAAGAGCGCGTGTGGACCAAGGTCAGCGGCTTCGAGCGCGTATCCTCAACCGGCAAGCCGTTTCACGACGCGATGCCGTATGCGCGCGCGCTGGTCGAAGCCGCGCCCGATCGCGTGCTGTGGGGCACCGACTATCCGCATCCAAACGTCAGGGAGATGCCCAACGACGGAGAGCAGGTCGATCTCTTCGCCGAGACCATCAATGACGAAGCGACGCGCCGGAAAATACTGGTCGAAAATCCGGACAAGCTTTACTGGATGTAGCAACGACCTTAGTCGCCGCGTGCCCCCGACGCCTTGACCAGCGGCGTCCAGATTTCGGTCTGCGCTTTGATGAATGCGCGGTATTCCGCGGGTCCGGTGGCGGCGATGTCCATCGCGAGACCGTTAAGGCGCTCGCGCACGTCCGGGCTGCGCAAAATTCTGGTCGTCTCGTCGTGCAGCTTCGCGACTATACGTGCAGGCGTCTTCGCCGGCGCGTGCAGGCCGTGAAAATTGAGCCCTTCGTAACCGGGCACGACGCTCGCGATCGGCGGCACGTTAGGCAGGCTCGCCGTCGACTGCTTGCTGGTCACGCCGAGCGCGCGCAACTTGCCGGCGTTAACCTGCGCGAGCGCCGTCGACACCGCAATCATCGCGTAGTCCACTTCGCCGACGAGCACGCCCGTGAGCGCGGGGCCGCCGCCTTTGTAAGGCACGCTGATGACCTTGACGCCCGCCATCTTGCTCATAAGGTCGCCGAAAATGTGCGCGGACGTCCCTATGCCCTGCGAGCCGTAGCGTAAGGCGCCGGGCTGCATCTTCGCGCGCTCGATCAGGTCTTTCAGCCCGGTGATGGGCGACGCGGCCGGCACGACCAACGCGAGCGGAAACGTTACCCACAGGCCGATAGCCTCGAAATCGCGCAGAGGATCGTACGGCAGCTGCGGATACATTGCTTTCGCCATCGCCATCGTCGCGATCGAGCCGATGACCAGCGTATAGCCATCAGGCTGCGCTTTCGCGACAAGATCGCTGCCGGTGGTTCCGCCGCCGGACGGTCGGTTGTCGATGATCACCGTCTGCCCCATGCTTTCGGTCATGCGCTGGCCCATGATGCGCGCGAGCGTATCGGTCGAGCCGCCGGGCGCGAACGGTACCACCATGCGGATCGCGCGTTCCGGATATTGTTGCGCCGGGGCAGCGAGTGCGCAGATGCAGCACGCAAAGACCGTCAGGGCGCGTGCGCCGCGCATGGCGTGGGTTTGCCGGATCATGGTTCCGCGCCGAGAAAATCCAGCACCTCGCGGTTGAAGTCCGCCGCCCGCGTTTTCGACAGCGAGTGACCGCCACCGTCGAAAACGACGAGCCTGGATTGCGGTATCGCGCGAGCGAGCGCGTCGGCGTAATACGTTGGCGTGATGTAATCGTTAGCGCCGGCGATGATCAGCGTCGGCGACTTGATGCGCGCGTGCCCGGCGCGGCGGTCGAATCCGAGCAGCGCGTTGATGCGTCCGATCGACGCTTCGACGGGCGCCGATTTCGCGGGTGCGCGCTGTTGCTCTTCGGTGATCTCGGTGTCGTGCGCGTTGACGTAGTCGGGCGGATACAAAAAAAGCGGATGGAACATCGTATGCAGCTCGGGCCCGCACAGCTCATACATGCGGCGCCGCGCTTCGAACAGCCGGCGAAACCACGGATCGCAGTGCGTCCACGTGCTGCATAGCACGAGGCGCGCCACGCGGTCCGGATACTCGATTGCGAGCGTCTGGCCGATCGCGCCGCCCGTCGACAGCCCGACAACATGCGCGCGCTCGATTTTCAATGCGTCCATCAGCGCCACGAGTTCGCGCGCCATCTGATCGATCGAGAATTCGCGCTGCTGGTGATCGCTGGCACCCGTGCCGCGCTGGTCGTAGCTCACGACCTTGAAGCGCGCCGAGAATTCCGCGATTTGCGGCTGCCAGTAGCGGCCAACGCCGCTCAGCCCGCTGACGAGTATCAGCGGCGGGCCTGCGCCGGTTACTTCGTATTCGATATGGCCGTCGGCGATTGCGACTTGCGGCATGCTTATCTCCTCGTGGCTTTTTATTGCGCGGTGTCAACCGTGATGCCCGCTTCCCTGATCACCTTGCGCCAGCGCGCGAGTTCGTTGCGGATCATGTCATGCATGCCCTGCGGGGTGCTCGTGACGGGCTCGACGCCTTGCAGCAGCAGGCGCTGGCCGAATTCCGGCTGGGCGAGCACCGTATTCATCGCGACGTTGATACGGTTGACGATGGCCGGCGACGTGCCGGCCGGCGCGAGCAGGCCGTACCAGGATGTGTTGTTGAAGCCGGGCAGCGTATCGGCAACGGGCGGCACGTCGGGCAGCGACTTGATGCGGGTCGGATGTCCGATTGCGACGAGTTTCACGCGCCCCGCCTTCACGTGCGGCAAAATCTGCGGCACTCCCGAAAATGTCATCTGCACCTGGCCGCTAATGAGATCGACTAGCGCGGGGGCGCCGCCTTTGTACGGTACATGCACGATGTTGATGCTGGCCAAAGCCTTCAGCAGTTCGCCCCCAAGGTGATTTGGCGTGCCGGTGCCTGGCGACGAAAAATTGATCTTGCCTGGATTCGCTTTCGCGTAGTCGATGAATTCTTTCGTGCTGTTGGCCGGCACCGCGATGTGCAGCGTCAGCGCGAACGGCGCGTAGACCGCGAGCCCGATCGGCGCGAAATCCTTTAGAGAATCGTACGAGAGCCTGGTGCCGAGCGCCGGGCTCACCACCAGCCCCCCCGACGTGCCGAGCAGCAACGTGTATCCGTCGGGCGTGGCTTTCGCGCCCAGGCCATGCCCCAGTGTCGACCCCGCGCCGCCGCGATTGTCGAGCACGACCTGCTGGCCCCATACCTCGCTTAATTTGGCCGCCAGCTCGCGTCCCGCGAAATCCACCGAGCCGCCGGGCGGGTACGGCAGGATCATGCGGACCGGCTTGTTCGGATAGTTCCCTTGCGCGCTGACGGGTGCCGGCATCAAAACACTTACGGCAATAACGAAGCCGCAGATGAACGCAGATAAACGCAGATGATTATCGATATTCAGCAACCACCAGCTCCAATAATGAAATCGTTTTAGAGAACTAAATCCGCGTTTATCTGCGTTCATCTGCGGCTCAAAAAACTTTGGGTTGGCAAGTTCTACAGTCTTCCGCCCAACCGCTGCGCGAGCCAGTCCGCAACCAGGTTCGAGCCGACCTGCCGGTTGTCTTCCTGGCAATGGTCGCTGCCGCCATCGAGGGTCGTCAGCACCTTCAGCGTTTTGTCCTGTGAGCCGCACGCATCGAACAGGCGCTGCGCGAATTCGAGCGGCACGATGTTGTCGTTCTCGCCATGAATACAATAGAACGCGCAGCGCATTTTTTCCGCGACGCCGGCGAGCCGGTAGTTCTCGAGCTTCTTCATGCACGCGTCCATGTCGGGCATGCCCAGCACCCACGGCAGCTGAAACGATGGCGCCGACAATTTGGTGCCACCCGTCTCCATGATCTTGCGCCGCCGCACCCACGACTCGTGATAGTCCCAGTGCCCGCCCCACGCGACGCACGCCGCGAAGCGCGGCTCCATTGCCGCCGCTCGCGGCGCGTAATAGCCGCCCATACTGAAGCCCATGACTGCCATGCGCCTGGCATCGACTTCCGGGCGCCGCGCGAGATATTCGTAGGCAGCGGTCGCCGGCACTTCGTAATCGTAGCGGCTCGGGATGCCCTGCAGGCGCAGCGCCTCGCCCTGCCCCGGACCGTCGATCGCCAGCGTGTGGATGCCGCGGCGGCCGATCTCGACGCCGCCGAACAGCACTGAGAGTTCCTTCGCATTGTCGAGGCCGTCAAACATCACGACGGTCGGCGCGGGGCCGGCAACGTCGGCTTTGTAAAACCACGCGGGCAGCGTCGTGTCTTCATACGGCACTTCGACGCGCTCGATATTCGGATAGCGCACGGCAATGCCGCGGCCGAAACAGCGCAGGCAGCTTCGATAGGTGTCCCACTTGCGCTCCGACGGCGCGATGAAACGCTCGCCGCAGAAATAATACGTCGCCGCGCGCAGGTAGTAGCTGCCCGCCGTCAGTTCAAAACCGTTTTGCGCCGCGTCGTCGCCGTAGCCTTCGATGCGCTTTGCCATCGCGGTCCATTCCTGCCACCAGCGCTCGTTGTCGCCGACGTGCGGCTTTAATTGCTGGCCGATCTGGTCGATCTCGCCGAGCGCCGCCGCGCCCTGCGCGGCCATTTCGATGCCGAACATCATGCCTTGCGACCACATGTGATGGCCTGGAAAATACTCGAACCAGTGACTCATGACGCTTCCGTGGACCTTGGGGGAAACGCGGATTATACGTCTTGCCACTGCGCGGGCACTGCGGGTAACCTAGCCGTTCGGAAAAATCCACCAGGGGAAATCTATGCACGGGAACATCACTTGCCACGCGTTGCGCGCCGCCATTCTTGCGGTCTGCGCGGGTTTTGCGCTCAACGTATCGGCGGCCCCGGCCGAACCCGTAATGTCGCTCGCAGCCAGGGAAAAAGCGCCGCTGCTCGACACGCTGAAGGACCTGGTATCGATAGAATCCGGCAGCGGCGACCGCGAGGGCCTCGACAAGATCAGCGAACTGATAGCCGTCCGCCTGCGCGCGCTCGGCGGCGCGGTCGAATTCATCGAGCCCAATCCGGCCGAAATTTACCGCATGGTCGACACGCCCAAGCAGATCGGCCGCATGGTGCACGCGCGCTTCACCGGCAGCGGCACGAAAAAAATCCTGCTGATCGCGCACATGGACACGGTTTATTTGCGCGGCATGCTCGCCAAGCAGCCGTTTCGCATCGACGGCAATCGCGCATACGGGCTCGGCATCACCGACGACAAGCAGGGCATAGCCGTCATCCTGCACACGCTCGCGATATTGAAAGCGATGAACTTCCGCGACTACGGGCTCGTCACCGTGCTGATCAACGCCGACGAGGAAGTGAGCTCCGCCGGTTCGCGCGCGATGCTGACCAAATTGGGCGGCGAGCACGATGCGGTGTTTTCCCTGGAAGGCTCGCGCGTCGACTCCGACCGGCTGTCGCTGACCACCGCAGGCATCGCCGCGGTCGTGCTCAACATCGAGGGCAAGGCCTCGCACGCCGGCAGCGCACCGGAAAACGGCCGCAATGCACTCTATGAGCTGGCGCACCAGATTCTGCAGACGCGCGACCTGTCCGACCCGAAGACGGGGCTGAAGATGAACTGGACCGTGGCAAGCGCGGGCACCAACCGCAACGTGATACCGGCGATCGCGTCGGCGACGGCGGACGTGCGCGTGCTGCGCGTCGCCGATTACGACGGCATCGAAGAAAAAGTCAGGGAGCGCATCAAAAACCAGTTGATCCCCGACACCAGGGTGCACATGACGTTCGAGCGCCGGCGCCCGCCGCTCGAATTGACGCCGGCCAACGCGGCGCTTGCCAAGCACGCGCAGCGCATTTATTCGGAGCTCGGCCGCCAGCTCGTCATTGGCGACGTCGCCGAAGGCGGTGGCACGGATGCGGCGTTCGCGGCGCTAAAGACCAAGGCGCCGGTCATCGAGCGTTTCGGCCTGCAGGGATTTGGCGCCCATTCCAACGATGCCGAATACGTGTATATCGATTCGATCGAGCCGCGTCTTTATCTGCTCACGCGCATGATCATTGACTTTGCGCACGACAAGGCGAAATAGCTTCGTCACTGCGTAAAACAATAATTTTACTGCGGCTGAAAGCCGATATCCTTGATCAGCTTGCCGTATTTCGCAAAGTCGCTCTTGATCGTCGACGCGAAGAATTCCGGCGGCTCGGCGACGAGGATGAGTCCCGCCGAAACGAGCTTCTCCTTCACCTCGGGCAGCAGCATTGCGCGGTTGATTTCCTGGTTGAGCAGCGTGACGATCTCGCGCGGTGTGCCGGCCGGGGCAAGAAAGCCGAACCAGCCGCGCGAATCGTAGCCCGGCAACGATTCCGCGATAGCCGGCGCATCGAATTCCGGCACGCGCGTCGGATTGGTTATCGCGAGCAGGCGCAGCTTGCCTGAGCGGATATGCGGCGTGAGCCCGGTGATGCCGTCGATCGCGGCATCGATGTGGCCGCCGATCAGGTCGGTCGCGATCTGGGCGCTGCCCTTGTACGGCACGTGCACATAAGTAAACCCGCCCATAACGCGCAGGAGCTCTATCGTCATATGCGGAAAGCCGCCCTCGCCGTTGGAGCCAAAGGTGACCTTGTTGGGATTCGCTTTCGCGTAGGTGATAAGGTCCTTCACGCTCCTGAACGGCACGCTCGGGTGCACGACGAGCGCGAGAAAATTCGTCGACGACAACGCGATCGGCGCGAAGTCCTTGAGCGGGTCGTACGGAATTTTCTTGTACGTGTGCGGTGCGACGACCAGATTGCCGCCCTGCCCGCCGACCAGCGTGTAACCGTCGGGTGCCGCGCGCGCTGCGAATTCAAGCCCGAGCTGCCCGGCGCCGCCCGCGCGGTTGTCGACGATCACGTTTTGCCCGAGCCGTTCGCTGATTTTGGGCCCGATCAGCCGCGCCATGATGTCCATCGTGTTGCCGGGTGGAAACGGGATGATGATGCGAATGGGCTTGGCCGGATATTGCTGGGCGCCGGCCGTGCCGGCCAATCCGCATGCGAATACCAGCGCCAGCGCGCGCAACACTCGATGATTCATGTCTCGTCTCCCCGAACTGTTCCAGTGGACCATTTTAGGGCCGCCGGTTACGGCCCTGCAAAAAGCGGCATGCCGCAGCCACCGATTATCAGCGCCAAAACCGGATTTGACTACAGCGCGGTTCTACTGCATTTTCTCCGTAACGCAACCACCGGAGGCACAACATGCATTTATCGAACAATATATCGCAGAAGCCATTGCGGATCATCGCCGCCGCCGGCGTAATTCTGGCTGCTCTCGCCAGCGCCGCACCTTGCAGCGCGCAGACGGCAGCAGTCGGCAAGGAACTGCCGCTCGTGCTCGTTATCTCGACGGGCGGCACCATCGCCGGCAAAGGCGCGTCCTCGACGAGCCTTTCCGAATATAAGACCTCGATAATGGGCGAGGAACTCGTGAATGCGGTGCCGGAAATCCGCCAGTACGCGAACGTGAGGGTCGAGCAGGTGCTCAACGTCGGCAGCCCTGACATCTCACTCGCCGACTGGATCAAACTCGCGCTACGCATCAACGCGGCATTTGCAGCGGAACCCGGCCTTGCCGGCATCGTCATCACGCACGGCACCAATACGCTCGAAGAGACCGCGTATTTTCTGAATCTCACCGTCAGGCATGACCGCCCGGTCGTATTGGTGGGCGCGCAACGTCCGGCGACCGCGATCAGCGCCGACGGCCCGCTCAACCTGCTCAATGCGATACGCGTTGCCGCCGCGCCGGAAGCGCGCGGCAAAGGCGCCTTGATCGTGATGAACGACGAGATCAACGGCGCGCGCGACGTCACCAAATCGAATACCTACCGCGTCGAGGCGTTCCGCTCGCCCGAGCTCGGTTTTCTCGGCTACGTCGACGCGGACAAAGTGAGCTTCTATCGCGCTTCGACGCGGCGCCACACCGCGCAATCCGAATTCGACGTGAACGGCCTCACGGCATTCCCGCAGGTGGAAATTCTCTACTCGTATATCGAACCGTCGACCGCGCTGATCCAGGCGCTCTACACGGGCGGCGTCAAAGGCATCGTCTTCGCCGGCACCGGCGCGGGCGGCCTGTCTAAATTCGAAAAAGACGCATTGAAAGCGTTCATCTCGTCGCCGGCGGGCGCGAAGCCGGTACTCGTGCGCTCCAACCGCACCGGCAACGGCCGCGTGCTTCCGCGCACGGAGTACGACGCGCTGGGATATGTTCCCGCCGATACGTTGAATCCGCAGAAAGCGCGTGTCCTGCTCATGCTCGCGCTCACCCGGACCAGCGATCTGAACGAAATCCGGCGGATGTTCAACGAGTACTGAAAACTGCGCTTACTTTCCGCCGGGCTGCATGGACGGCACAGCGGGATTCCACACGTAGTCGATGGCCGTCGCCGCGGCGCTCCTGCCGAGGGGCTTCAATCCGTACATGTCGAGCAGAGTGCGCAGCACGCTGTAGTGATCGATGCGCCGCGCGTACACGCCCTGCTTGACCATGGGACCGACGAAGATGGTCGCGACGTGATTGCCAGCGGAATCGTCGTCCTCGTCCCAGGTCACGATCAACAAACTGTTATGCGTATCCGCCCAGCGCAAGTAGGCATCGAGTTTATTCCGCAACCACTGGTCGCCGCGGAAGATGGTGTCGGGCCCGGCGCCGTTGTGCATGTCGTTTTCCTGGTTGGGCACGACGAATGAGACTGTCGGCAGCCGCGAGAAATCGTCGGGAAAATGCTTGAACGGGAGGTTCGCAGACGCCGGCACGTTGACGCCCTGCCAGTTCACGGCCGGATTGTGCTTGCGCTCATAGTGCAGATTCCGGCAACCCGCGAAACCCGGCGCGGGAAGATCCTCGGAATAAGTGGCAAACGTGAGTCCGGCGGCGAACAGCAGGCTCGCGAGATTGGGGCCGGTAAACCGGTACGGACAGCCGTTATCGGCGATGTTCTGCGTCGAGCCCGAAAAGAACGCGAGGTAATTCGGCTGGCTCGGATGCGCGACGCCGAACGAGCGCGAAAAGAGCGCACCCCGGTTGGCAAGCGAATTGATGTAAGGCGCCGCCATGTTGCCGATGATGTGGGTGTATGCGCGGTTCTCCTCGAACACGACAACGACGTGGTCGGGCCGCGGCAAATGTTGTGCCGGCGGCGCCTCGGCGGCATGCGCGCCCGCTGTGCGTAGAGCGCAGATTACCAGCAAAACCCTCAGTATCCGGTGCATGCATCCTCCCTTGAATGCGGCGTTCATTCTAATCCACGCGGCGTGTGTCCAGCGGCCGGCGCTGCGCTTGCCGCCGGCGCGGCATACAGGTATCGTGCCGAAAAGAAATTCACCCCGTGGAGGAAACGATGAAGGTTCTGGTTGCTGCATTGCTCGTACTCGGCACCGCGTTCGCTGGCAGCAGCGGCGCGATCGCGGCCGAGACCTATCCCGTGCGCCCGATACGCTGGATCGTACCTTATCCTCCCGGCGGCACTACCGACATCCTGGCGCGCATCATGGGGCAGTGGTTGTCCGAACGCCTCGGCCAGCAGGTCCTGATCGATAACCGCCCGGGCGCCGGCAATAACATCGGCACCGAGACGGCGATCCGGTCGACGCCCGACGGCTACACCGTGTTCCTGGTCAATCCGGCCAACGCGATCAATGCGACGCTGTATTCGAAGCTGCCATTCAATTTCCTGAACGACATGGCGCCGGTCGGCGGCATGGTGCGGGTGCCCAACGTGATGGAAGTGACCAATTCACTGCCCGCCAAGTCGATACCCGAATTCATCGCGCATGCGAAAGCCAACCCGGGCAAGGTCATCCTCGCGTCGTCGGGCGCGGGCACGTCGGTGCATCTGTCGGGCGAGTTGTTCAAATCGATGACCGGAACCGATCTCACGCACGTGCCGTACAAAGGCGCCGGTCCTGCGCTGCCCGATCTGATCGGCGGACAGGTCCACGTGATGTTCGACAATATGCCGTCGTCGATCGAGTTCATCAAAGGCGGCAAGCTGCGCGCACTCGGCGTCACCACGGCGAAGCGCTCCACCCAGTTGCCCAACGTGCCGACCGTCGCGGAGACCGTGCCAGGCTACGAAGCGAGCGCGTGGTTCGGTATGGGCGCGCCGAAAGGCACGCCGGCCGATGTCGTGGCAAGACTCAACCGCGAAATCAACGCCGCGCTGGCCGATCCGAAAATGAAAGCGCGTTTCGCCGACCTCGGCGGCGACCCCATCAACGGCACGCCCGCCGAGTTCTGGAAAATCCATACTTACGAAACCGAGAAGTGGGCGAAGGTCGTCAAGAGCTCGGGCGCCAAGGTCGATTGATTCAACGGCGGAAATAATTCCGCCGATTCCTGGTTCGTTTCAATCCCCAATACGAGCCATCCCGCGCACACACTCGCGCGCGCGTGAACGACGGCGTAGTACTTATGAACGTGGCATTTATGATCGAGTCGCTGGCTTGATGGTTGTCGCCTTTTTCTGGCCATTTAGTACGGTGAAACTTCGGGGCAAATACCGCAACCATATGATTCTACAAACTCTCTTGGCCGAATCGGTCGTCGAGTTATACAGACAGACCGCCCAGGTTATCCAGCAAAACTGCTGCTTTTTCTGGCGATTTAGTACGCAGGATTTTTTAAATGAATAGTGTAAGCATATGATGCGAACAATTATTTCTATTATTTTGGTCGGCGAGATATACGGACGGTCGGCCAGGTTATCCAGCAAAACTGTCGCCCCAAATTACAGTTAGGCATGGCATTGATCAGACGGAAGCCCAGGTGTTACCGACACTACGAAGATACGCGACCCATGACCACGACTAGAGCGCTTCTGGCCCTGATGGTGCTGGCCTGCCACACAGCGAACGGCCAAAGCGAATCCCAGGAATTCCGAATGGGCGTCGCCGCTGGTGCCTACGTGGCGGCGGTCGAGAACCTGCGCATACTGAAAACCACGGAGTGCGAATACGCTTTGCCGGCGCCTATCCCATCATTCGACAAGATTCTGGAGTCGGAGGTACTTCCTGCGTTTCCGCAGGCGCAGCGCGCACAGCTCTCTGACATATTGAGAAATGCGCGGCAGCAGACTGCCGCCAATTCCAGACAGTCGGTCACGGCGCTCATCATCGAGTCCAGAAAGAACTCGAACAAGAACACCGCCTGCGGGATTGCGGCTGGTGTGTTGTCATCGAAAGCGGCGCAGTTATACGAGGCGTGGAACACCGTGAAGGTGCAATCCAGGATGGCCGCATGGGTTAGGGTGGGAGGGAATGCTGAAGGTACTACTTACGCGGATCCCTCCTCTATTGGCAAGAGCGGCAATATGGCAAAAATGTGGATTCTCAATGATTTCAAAACAGCTATAGCAGAGGGGAATACCAAACCGTATTTGTCGATGAAAAGGCAGCAGGAATACGATTGCAAGGGAATGCAATTACGGTCACTTGCGATAACGGTACACGCTGGAAACATGGGCAGCGGCAGTTTGGTTCATAGCGGTACCGATGACATGCAATGGCTACCAGTTACGTCAGGGAGCATCCGCGAGGCAACTTGGAAATTTGCTTGTGGCATTCGATAACCTAGGGCTGAACCACGCTTGGAGGTCTCATTTTCGTAACAGGAATAGTTACAGTCGACTTCGCTCCCTTGGGACGCTGAACGCTGCGCGATAAAGCCGCACAGCGTTCTTCACGGCACTTTATGGACACAGAGTTCCTCTTCCGCGGTGTATCAGAGGCCTTTCATCAAGCCAATGGTGGCCTTCTGAAGCCAAAGGTCCAAGGCACGTTCACTTACGAGTTCCACTGGGACGAACGTGGTTTCACATGGGACGGCGGCGTCACCTGGGATTCAACATCGACGAACGCGGTAATTCGACACCAGTTCAATCAAGAGGGGTTTCCGACTTCGGGCATCTCCACAACCCCCCATTTTGGACGAGCCGTTCTCTATACTTGCGGTAGGAATGGTACGTCCGGAGGTTATGTATTCAAGATTGACAGAAAGATTTTGCAACAGCACGGCGTCGCTGAGTTCGTGGTTGCCCAGTTCTGTGCGCCCAGCATCCCAGAAGACGACGAAATAATTTTGGTAGCTCCAAGCGCGCTTTACCTGCCGCCAGCCGTTGTAGTTGAAGTAATTCAAGTCCCATCGCGACCCGATGAAGCCTAACTTTAGCTGGTGCGGACGGGGAAACCTCACCCGATAAAATGGACACCTCGACCTAACGGAAGAGGAGGTTGTCATGGCCGCACCAAATGGGCCGAAGAAGGTCCATCGCTACACGGTTGAATTTA
>JBKJMN010000284.1:0-12659 GCA_046596405.1 Burkholderiales bacterium | reverse complement strand
GAACGCGCGCGTGCAAATCGAAGCGGTGGCGGTGTGAATTCGGGTGCCGCGGGCGCGCGGTTCTTCGGCGGCCCGCACGGCCGCCTCGCGGAATTTCAGTCATTCGCGTCCTCCGGCACCGATCTCGTTTTTACCCAGGGCATGACCGGTCACGATGCGACGACCGGCCGCGTCGTGCGCGACTTAAATGA
This sequence comes from Burkholderiales bacterium, assembly GCA_046596405.1. Taxonomy (GTDB): domain Bacteria; phylum Pseudomonadota; class Gammaproteobacteria; order Burkholderiales; family SG8-41; genus PALSA-1004. The sequence continues at coordinate 12,468 of JBKJMN010000284.1, read as the reverse complement.
TCTGCCGACGGCACTGCGCTCCCGCATACCGGCGGGCATGGTCATCTCCGATGTGCCGGAAGCGCGCATCCGCGCGCAGACCTTGCTGGCGCTGGACTATGCTCGCCGCGCACTGGAAGAAGCCGGGTCATCTCTTACGCAGCTTGTCACGCTGCGGTTGTTTCTACGCGACATGCGCGATGCCGCTGCAGCCGCGCACGCGGTAAAAACCGTGCTCGGCTCCGCTGCGCCGGCAACGACTGTCGTCGAAGCGACCGCGCCGGGAGTTGATCCGGAACTCGACGTCATAATCGACGCGACCGGTGCGCGCTGTGGCGGTCGATTTACTCCTCGCCACGTCTGCATACCCGGCATGGAGCGGCTCACCGGCGGCTTCCCGGCGGCAACCGTTCTGGGTCCATACGTGTTTACCACTCCCGTGTCGGGCGCCGATGCGCAGACCGGTCTCGTTGCGACGACGCGTGACGCGTTGAACGGCGACGAACGCGCCATGCTTGACGATGACTACTTTGATCCGCGTCAGGAAGCGCTCGCGGTCGAGCAGATGCTGATGTGGCGCAATGTCAAACGCATACTCGCCGCGACCGGCGTGCCGTTTGAGAATATCCTGCATCAAAACAACTGGCTCACGGTGTCGATGCAGCATTACGTGCCGGTGACGCGCGTGCGCGCGCGGCTGTTTGGACTCGCAACGGCGCGCACTGCCGCTACCAGCCTGCCGATTTCGGCCGTGCGTACTGTGGGCGCGGCATTCGAGTGCTCGGTCACCGGCGTCATCGCCGGCCATGAGAGCGCGGGCTTTCGCAAGGAAATCCGCGTCGACAGTCATGGCGTCGGGCCCTACTACCTGGGGGCGGTGAAAGCCGGCCCGTGCGTATTCGCGGCCGGCGAAGTTCCGGTGCGCACCGGGGCCGGCGCGGCTCCCGAACTAATCACGCGCGCAGCAGATTTGCATGACGATCTGCGGCTTCTGAATTTCGGGCGCATCCACGCCGAGTACCCGTTGATGGCGCAAGCGCATTGCGTGTACGGGCTGATCGCGGAAGCATTGCAGCGTTATGGCTGCACGCTGCGTGACGTGCTGCATCAGACTGTCTACCTCGTCGAACCCGCGCACTTTCCGGCGCTTGAGCGCATTGCGACGCTGCACTACGGCGTGCGTCTGCCGCCGACCACGCTGGTGCCGATACGCGGGGCGTCGCCGTTTGCGGCGACACTCCTGGAGATCGAAGTTACCGCCCACGCGGGCAACGGATAATGCAGGAGCCAACGCCATGAAGAAACGCCGCATCGTACTTCCCGACATCGAGCAGTTCTACCGCGGCACGCTGCACAAGGATATTCCCGAATACAAGCCCATCCAGATCGCGCACGCCATCGTGACCCACGGCGGCAACACGCTGCGCATGTCGGGTTATCCCGCGATCGGGCCCGACGGCATCATCGGCAAGGGCGACATGCGCGTGCAAACGCTGCAGGCACTCGAGTACGTGAAGCGCACCGTCGAGGCCGGCGGCGCGCAGTGGGCCGACATCGTGCACATGACGTTTTACTTCACCGACCGCGAAAAATGGCATCGCGAGGCGATCCCCGCGCGCGTCGAGTTCTTCGCGAAACACTCGCCGGGCGGTGAACTGCCCTGCATCACTTCGATCGGTGTTGCATCACTCATGCATCCGGACATGCTGATCGAAATCGAAGCAACCGCGGTGTGGGATTAAATCTATGCAACCAAGGGAGAAAGCCATGATCACGCGAGCGCGCCAATTCGACTGGATAGTATTCGCCGCCGTGTCGTCGCTCGCCGTGGCGACGCTGCCGGCACTCGCGCAGCAGAAAGGCGCTGCCGATCCCGCCGGGGATTACCCGCGCAAACCCATCCGCTGGATCATCGACTTCGGCGCCGGCGGGCTTTCCGATACGCTGGCCCGCATCGTCGGGCAGAAACTCACCGAGGCGTGGAACCAACCGATCATTAACGAGGCGCGTCCCGGGGTAAACGGTACGATAGCCAACGATATCGGCTCGAAAGCCGCGCCCGATGGATACACGCTGGTGTTCGTGTCGACCCCGTTCTCGATCAATGCCAGCGTCTATGACAAGCTGCCGTATGACACGCGCAAGGACTTCGCGCCCATCTCGCTGATTGCGATGTATCCGAATATCCTGGTCGCCAGCCCCAACCTGCCGGCCAGGAACGTCGCCGAACTGATCGCCTACGCAAAGAGCAAGCCGGGCGGCCCCACGTGGGCAACCGTCGGCGCGGGCAGCTCACCGCATCTCGCCACCGAGTTGTTCCGCCGGCAGGCGGGCTTCAACGGCACGCATGTGCCGTATAACTCAAGCCCGGTGGCGCTCACCGACGTGTCCGGCGGCCGCATCGACTTCATGTTCGTCAACATGCCAACCGCCATCACATTTATCCGCGGCAACCGCGTGCGCGCCATCGGCATTGCGTCGCCGGCGCGCAGCACCTTGCTGCCCGAGTTGCAGACGGTCGCGGAAGCGGGCCTGCCGGGCTTTCAGTCAGTCGGCTACGCCGGTACTGTCGCGCCAGCGAAGACGCCGCCGCAGATCATCAACAAGATCAACGCGGAAATGGTGCGCGCGCTCAAAATGCCCGATGTGCAGGAGCGCATCCAGAATCTCGGCGGCGAAGCGCGCTCGAGCACGCCCGCGGAGTTCACGCGTTTCCTCGAAGACGAGATCGCGCGGTGGGCGCCGGTGGCGCGTGAAGCCGGCGTAAAACTCGAACGTTAAAGGACGGTGATGGCCAACAAAATAACGCCGGTCGGCGCGCTGCATGTCCCCGGCACCGACATTCATTACGCGCCTTGCATGCAAGCGGGCAACTGGGTTTTCCTGAACGGGATCGAAGCGGTCGACTACGCCACGGGCCTCCATCCCGCTGTCGCGGGCACGCCGGGCCTGCCGAATCACGGACTGCCGCGGCACCGGCGCGAGGGCGATTTCATTTGCGCGCGGTTCAAGGAATTGCTCGCGCAGGCGGGAACGAGTTTCGCCGGCACCGTGCGGCTCGATCAATATTATCCGACGTGGAAAGCGGTCGATCCCTATCATCTCGCGCGCCGCGCGGCGTTCGGCGATTACATTCCACCGAGCACGTCGGTCATCATGGACACGCTGATGACCGCGCGCGCGGACATCTCGGCCTCGCTGCTCGCGATGCTGCCGGGTGGCGGCCGTGAACCGAAGCGGGTCGTCGCGCCGCAGGTAACGGCGCCCGTGTGGTCGGGCTTCGCACCAGCGGTGATCGCGGGCGATTTCATTTTCATCGCCGGGCAAATGGCGCGCGGCGCTGACGGCAATACCGATCCGCGCGCCCACGTTCCCGCGCACAGCCGCTGGGGCGGCTATGAAATCCGGCGCCAGACCGAATACCTGATCCGGGAAAAATTCATTCCTGCGCTCACCGCCGCGGGCTCATCACTCGCCGACGCCGTCAAGGCGCAAGTCTATTTGCGCGACATCGACGACACCGCGCATTTTCTCGACGTTTGGGAAAACCATTTCGGCAAACGCCAGTGCGCGCTGACCATCGTGCCGACGAAAGATTTCGGGCTGGTGCCCGGCATCATCGAAATCAATCTCGTCGCGGTGACCGGCGGCGGCAAAACGAAAAAAGAAGTCATCGACGGCTGCATTCCGCATGAAATGACGTACGGCGCGGCCGCAGTGCGCGCCGGCGATCTGCTTTTCTGTTCGGGCCTGTGCGCCGTCGACGCAAATGGACCCGTCGCCGGAATCACAGCGGATAAGGCGCTGCCGCACTTCGGCATCGGCGCGCGCGCTCAGATGCAAGCCATCGTGAATGCGGTCAAGAAAATCTGCGCTGCCGGCGGCGCGAAAATCGAAAACGTCGTGCGCATCCACGAATTTCACACCGACCTCAAGGAATTTCCGGTGATGCACCGGGCGTGGCAGGAAGCGTTGAGCGGCGCGCCGGTGCCGTTCACGGCGATCGGCGTGCCCCCGACGCTGGCCGTTCCCGCCTGCAGCGTGATCGTCGATCCGTGGATTTACGCGCCATAAGCGCGCGCGTTTAGTCGAAGACGACGGTCAGTTCGATTTCGACCAGCGCGCCTTCCGCCCGCACGCTCGGCACGATCACCGGCGTAAACGCTGGGCGGTTCGCGGCAAAAATCTCCGCACTGATCGAGTGCAGCACCGGCAGCACGCGCTTGTCCGTGACGTACGCGCGCACGTAAACAACGTCGGCAAACCTGGCGCCCGCGAGATCGAGCGTCTTCTTCAGTTCGGAAAAAACCCGGCGGCATTGCACGACCGGATCGCCGGGCCCGACGACGCTGCCGTCCGCGGCGAGCGGCGCCTGGCCGGCGAGCGTCAGCGTATTGCCCGCGCGCACGCCATGGCTGTAAATGCTGACCGGTGCGTAAACGTCGGGCGGATCGTAAAACCGTTTTGCCATCACCACTTTCAGTCAACCATCGCCATCACTTCGAAACTCATGAGCGCGCCCTCCGGTTCGACGTCGCTGACCATGAACGTGGTGCTCGCCGGCTTGTGATCGCCAAAAAATTCCTGGCGCACCTTCCACGTCGCCTGCAGTGAGCTGCGGTCTTTCAGAAATCCACGGACCATCACGACGTCGGACGGGTCCGCGCCGCCGGCCGCGAGCACTTCGCCGACGCGCCTGAAAATGGCGCGGCACTGCGCTTCAGCATCATCACCGCCAACGATACGGCCGTGCGTGTCCTGCCCTGCCTGCGCCGATACCCACAGCGTGTTGCCCGCGCGCACTCCGTGGCTGTAAGGCCCATCGACCTTGCCGAGCGCGGGCGGATTCAGGAATTGTTTCGCCATGCGTTGTTCCCTCTCGGATTTCCCACCAGTTTAACCGCAGCACGGTCGACTCGGCTAAATGCGGCCGCTACAATACGCGCTCCATGTCGACACCGGACTCACCAGCCGCCGACGCCGATCTCGCGTATGCGCCCATCCATGCGCTCGCCGCGCGGATTGCCAGCGGCGAGTTAACCTCTGCGCTACTCGTCGAATGCTACCTGCAGCGTATCGGCCGGCTGGATGAAAAATATCATGCATTCGTCGAAGTGTATGCCGACGACGCGCGCGCGGCCGCGGACACCGCCGATCGCGCGTTCAAAGCGGGCAAGGCGCGCGGTCCTTTGCACGGCATTCCGATCGCGCTCAAGGATTTGATCGAGGTGGCTGGCCGGCGCACGACCGGCGGTTCCATGTACTGGCGCGACAGAATATCGCCCGTCACCGCGACAGTCGCCGAGCGCCTGACGGCCGCCGGCATGATCGCGCTGGGCAAAACCCATATGGTCGAGTTCGCGTTTGGCGCGTGGGGCACCAATCAAACCATGGGCACGCCGTGGAACCCGTGGGATCCCGGCACACCGCGCGCCCCCGGCGGCTCGAGCAGCGGATCCGGCGTCGCCGTCGCTGCGGCGCTCGCGCCGGCGGCAATCGGCAGCGATACCGGTGGCTCGGTGCGCATACCCGCGAGCCTGTGCGGCATCGTCGGGCTCAAAACGACCGTCGGCCGCGTCAGTAACTACGGCACGCTGCGGTTGAGCGAAACGCTCGACACGCTGGGCCCGATGACGCGCGACGTCGAAGACGCGGCTTTGCTGTTCGCCGCCCTCCACGGACCCGATCCGCGCGACCCGCATACTTTGGCGCATTCGCCGGTCGATGTGCTGAAAGAACTCAAAGCCGGCGTCGCGGACATGCGCTTCGCCGTGCTGCCCGCTGCCGAACTAGGCGAACTCGACCCCGATGTGGCGCGCGCCTTCGCCGGCGCGCTCGACGTCATGCGCGGACTGGGCGCGCGGATCGAGACGCTCGCGCTGCCGGCGCCGTACACGCGCCTGGCTGAAATCGTCGGCAAGATCATTGCTGCGGAAGGCTATGCGCTGCACCGTGAATGGATAGACCGTGACGACCTGCCGTTCGACCGCGACGTGCGCGACCGCATACGCTGGGCGAAAGCGTTGTCCGCCGCCGACTACGGCAAGGTCATGGCCGAGCGCAAGGCGTTGCGGCACGAGGTCGATGGGTTGCTGCGCAATTACGATGCTCTGTTGATGCCGACGACGCCATTGCCCGCGGTGCCCCTATCCGCGGTCGATCAAGGCAAGGCGCCGATGAGCTTGCTGACGCGGCCCATCAATTTGCTCGACTTGTGCGCGCTCGCGCTGCCGTGCGGATTTACGGCGCACGGTTTGCCGGTGTCGCTGCAGATCGCCGGCCGCGGCTACGACGAGGCGCGGGTTTTGCGCATCGGCTGGGCGTTCGAGCAGGCGACCGGGTGGCATCGGCAGCGACCGCCCGCGCTGTGACCGGCGCCGGGAACTTCATGCGCATTGCTTTGCTGGCCGCCATGCTCGTCGCGCCCTTGCCGGCGCACACCGCCGCTGCCTATCCGGACAAACCCATACGCCTGATCGTGCCCGTCGCGCCCGGCGGCGGCGCCGATATTACGGCGCGCGCGGTCGCGCAGAAACTGACGGCGGCGTGGGGCCAGCAAATCATCATCGACAACCGCGCCGGCGCGGGCGGCACGGTCGGCATGGAAATCGGCGCGCGCGCTGCGCCCGACGGCTATACGCTGATCGAGGGATCGATGGGGCCGCTGACGGTGGACGTCAGCCTCTACAAGAATCTGCCCTACGATCCGATCCGCGATTTCACGCCGATCGCGCGCGGCGTGACCGCGCTCAACATGCTGGTCGTGCATCCGTCGCTGCCGGTCAACTCGGTCAAAGAACTGATCGCTTACGCGAAAGCGAATCCGGCGCGGCTCAATTTCGGCTCGTCGGGCGCAGGCCGCGCCGATCATCTCGCCGGCGAGATGTTCAATACGCTCGCGGGCGTGAAAATGCAGCACGTGCCGTACAAAGGCGGCGCGCCCGCGATGGTCGATCTCGTCGGCGGCAATATCCAGCTAATATTCGCGACGGTGTCGACCGCTGTCGCCTCGGTTAAAGCCGGCCGCATCCGGCCGCTCGCGGTGACGACCGCCAGCCGCGTGGATCTGTTTCCCGAGCTGCCGACCGTCGCCGAAGCCGGCGTGCCGGGCTTCGCCGTCGACAACTGGTACGGCTTCGTCGGTCCGCGCGGCTTGCCCAGGGACATCGTGCTCAAGCTCCACGCAGAGATCAATCGAGCGCTCGCCGCGCCCGACGTCAAAACGCGCCTCGAACAACTGGGCATACTGCCGTTCCCGCTGCCGACGCCGGAGGCGTTCGGCGATTACATCAGGTCCGAGATCGCGAAATATGCGCGGGTAGTGAAGGATTCCGGCGCGCGCGTCGAATAAATATCCCGGCCTTGCATTACACTGAGCGCCGAAGTCTGTCCATTCCTGCGAGGAAAAAAATGAAGATCAAGCGTATCGAACATGTCGGCATAGTCGTGAAGAACGTCGAGGCGAGCCGGCGGCTGTGGGAAGACTGCTTCGGTATTCCGCTCGGCGGCGTCGAGCAGTTTGCCGAGCGCCCGGTCAAGCTCGCGCTTTACCCCGTCGGGGAGTCGATGGTCGAGCTGATCTCGGGCACGACGCCGGACAGCAAGCACGCGAAAATGATCGCCGAGGGCAAGGGCGGCCTGAACCACATCTGCTTCGAAGTCGAGGACATCGACCAGGCGCTCGCCGAGCTCAAGGCCAAGGGCATCCCGCTCATCGATCAGGTGCCGCGCATCGGCCATGCCGGCTGCCGCATCGCGTTTATCGATCCGTCGGCCACCGAAAACTGCCTGATCGAACTCGCGCAACTGCCGGCGGATCATGCGTGAGCGCGGCGGCGCGCCGGGCGCCTGAATGTTATTGCGCCCGCTTAGCGCCGCGGCGCTGCTCGGCGCATTTTGCATCTCGCCGGTTGCGTCCGGCGCAGCGCCCGCCGCTTACCCGGCAAAGCCGGTTCGTCTGGTCGTCGCGCAAAGCGCGGGCGGCAACGCGGATTTCGTCGCCCGCTACTATGCGCAGCGCCTGACCGAACAGCTCGGCCAGCAAATCGTGATCGACAACCGCGCGGGCGGCTCCGGCATCGTCGGCACCGAACTCGTGGCGCGCGCGCCGGCCGACGGGTACACGCTGCTGCTCGCGCCGACTTCGCACGCAATCAATCCCAACTTCATGGCCAGGCTCCCTTATGACACGCGCCGCGACTTCACTTCCATTTCGCTGCTCGGCGCCGGCTATAACCTGCTGGTTGTGAGCCAGGCGAACCCGGCGCGCTCGGTGCGTGACTTAATCGCGGTGGCGCGCGCGCAGCCGGGCCAGCTGCGTTATGCGTCGTCCGGCGTCGCGAGCGCGACCCAGTTGACGACCGAGCTGTTCCGTTTGATGGCCGGCATCGAAATGCTGCACGTGCCGTATAAAGGCGCGCCGGCGGCGCTCACCGCGGTCATCGGCGGCGAATGCGACCTGAGTTTCGGCAGCATGGCCAGCGCATTGCCGCTGGTGCGCGGCGGCAGGCTGCGCGCGCTCGCCATCACCGCCCGCGACCGCTCAATGGCGCTGCCCGAAATTCCGACCGTCGCAGAATCCGGCGTGCCCGGCTACGAGAGCTCGAGCTGGCAGGCGCTGCTTGGCCCCGCGCACCTGCCCGCGGAAATCGTGAACCGCCTCTATCGCGAGATCGCGCAGAGCGCCAGAAATCCCGAGATGTTGAAACGCTTCAATGCGGAAGGCATGGTGCCGCTGGGCACTACGCCGCGCGAACTCGACGAGCACCTTGCACGCGAGCTCGACAAGTGGGTGAAAGTCACGAAGGCCGCGGGACTCAGCGTGCACTGAGCGGGCCCGCCGAGTGCCGGCCGGCGCCGCTATTTCGGCGCCGCAGCTCCAGTTCCCGCGGCGCCGCTTGCCGCCTGGGTTTTAGCCGCACCCTCGACCGCCGCTTCGACGCCCGGCTTTTCCGCCTTCTCGTCGAGAGGCTTGGCTACAATCTGCTCGCCCGGCGGCTTGGTCATGTCGATCAGCTTGCTGCTGCCCATCTGCACCTGGAAAAAAGCCGGGTATTCATAGGCCGACCCGTTGTTGTGATCGATAATCGCACCTATCCCACCGCCAAAAAGAATATTGCCGAACATCGAGCCCTTGGTTGCCGAAACCACCGACGCCCTGCCGATGGCAGGCGCCTTCTGGCACATGACGAGCAGATTGTCATTCGAGCGCGTGATAACCGTCGAGCCGGGGCTGGTAATAAACCACTTGCCTTTGTTGTTATTGAGCTCACACGCGCTGCCGGTTACTTCCTTGCCTACGGCGTCTATCGTTTGCACCGAGACGCTCTGATTGACAGTTCCCGTAATCGAAGAACATCCCGCCGTCACGGCGAGCATGGATGCCACGAGCACCAGCCGCATTAAAATCGCATTCATAAATCTCCCTTTTATGATCAGAATGGCACGCGCTTCCGTCCCCGCGCGCTACGCCGTTCTTATGACGATAACATAGCTTACTGCGCGCTGAGAAATTTCGTGCGCTCCGGATTTCATCGGACTGGTTCGCCGCGGTCGCGCAGATGAGTGCAACGCAAGCTTCTTACTGGCTCTTCCCCGCGCTGTCCCTGATCAGCTTCACCATGCGCTCGCGCTCGCGGCGCATGAATTCGGCGGCTTCCGCGGGCGTGGCGCCCAGCGGGTCGGCGCCCTGCCCTGCAAGCTTTTCCCTCATGTCCGGCGTGAACAAAATGCGGTGTGTTTCCGCCTGTAGCTTCGCGACGATCTCCGGCGGCGTCTTGCCGGGCGCCAGGATGCCCTGCCAGGAGCCGGTGACGAAGTCAGGCACGCCCGATTCGGCGAAAGTTGGCGCGTCGGGCAGTACCGCGTTGCGCTTGGCGCTGGTGATGGCGATCAGTTTCAGCTTGCCGCTTTTGACAAACGGCAAAGTGGCCAGCATGCCGTTGAACAGGACGTCGGCCTGGCCGGACGCGACGTCGAGCACGGCCTGCGCGCCGCCCTTGCCCGGGATATACGTCCATTCGATGCCAAAGCGCGCCGCGAGCAGGATGCCCGCCCAGTGCGGCGCCGTGGTTTGGCCGGAGGTCGCGAAATTCAGTTTGCCGGGCTGCGCCTTGGCCAGCGCGATGACGGCCTTCACGCTGTTCGCCGGCACGCTTGGATGCACGCAAAAAAGGTGCGGCGAGTAGGACACGATGGTCACTGGCGCGTAATCGCGCTGCAAATCGATCGTCGCCTTGCCGTGCATGAGAACGGTGGTGGTCGTGCTGCCGAAATCGGCCATCAGCAGCGTGTAGCCGTCGGGCGGCGCCTTGACCAGCATTTCATTGCCGATGAGCCCGCTGGCGCCGGGTCGGTTGTCGACGATGATTTGCTGGCCCCAGCTTTCGGTGAGCTTGGCGCCGATTACGCGCGCGAGTATGTCGGAGGTGCCGCCCGCAACATTCGCGATGATCATGCGGATCGGCTTGACGGGATAAGCCGTGTCCGCGGCGATGGCGAAACCCGCGCACGCCGCAGCCGCCAAAGCGATCAGGCGGCCGCACCGGACCAGAAATCGCACCATCCGGCGCGGCGCCTTCGCCCGCCTTTTACGCGTACTTGCCGGACAGTTGCGGCGTGGTTCCTTCCAGGCCCTTCTGTTCGCGTTCGAGCCGGGTTTCGCGCGCCCAGGTGCGCTTCAATTCGTCGCGCACCTTGACCGTCAGCCGGCCCAGGCCTTCCGTTTCGAGTTCGATGGTGTCGCCATCCTGAAATGCGGAGAGCCCGCGATGGTTGGTGCCGGTCGCCAGAATGTCGCCGGGCTCGAGGTCGTGGATTGCGGTGATCCACTCGATGCAGCGCGGGATCTTGTGCGCCATGTCGCTCGTGTTGTAGTTCTGCTTCAGTTGGCCGTTTACCCACAGCTTCACCTGCAGCTTCAACGGGTCCTTGATTTCATCCGCCGTCACGAGGTACGGGCCGAGCGGCGCAAACGTCGCGCGCGATTTCATCTGGTAGAACGTATTGCCGGGGGGCACGACGCCGCGCGCGGAGCCGTCGATGAAATTGACGTAACCGAAAATGTAATCCATCGCTTTGGCCGCGGGCACATTGCTCGCGCGCTTGCCGATGACGACGGCCATTTCCGCCTCGCCTTCGAAAATCGTCGCGGCGAGATCCGGCAGCACCATCGTGTCGCCGTGGCCGATAATGCAGCCCGGCGACTTGTGGAATGCATTGATCGGCGCGGGCGCCTTGCGCGTGCCGTCCTCCATGTAGTTCACGGCCATGCAATCGACATTGACGGGCTTGGGCAGCGGCGGACGTATCTTCACCTGTGCCACCGGCAATCCGCTGCCGGCAGCAGCGGCTTTTTCGAGCGGTCCGCGAAATTCGTCGAAGCGCGCGATCAAGCCGTTCATCAGGTCGCCGGGACCGGTATGCGGAATTTTCTGCACCACGGAAGTGACGTCGACGACGGTGTCGCCCTTGAGCACGCCTAAACGGAAATCATTGAAGTAGAGTAGTTTCATATCATCCCCCTCTGGACACGGTGATGCTGCGTATTTGAAATAAGGTTGGAATCCCCCGGTTCGGGGAACCGCGCGGCCTCGCCGGGCGCCGTCGCTTTTTTATTGGAACGGGAATCTTAGTCGATGGCGAAGCTACCCGCAAACTTCCCGTACGCAGAGTGCCTGACCAATTCCGGCTGCACCGCGAACGTGTTTAACGATGTTAGGCACTCGCAATTGTCCCGGCGTATGATTGCAATTGCCGGACGCGCGGCGCGAGACTGCGGGCGCCGGCCCACCGTGAGGAGAAAACCGTGAAACAAGACACCCTATCGCTGCGGCGCAGGCACCTGATGATTGCCGGCCTCGTGGGCATCGCCACGCCCGCAGGTGTATTCGCCGCACAATTCAACCCGGCGGCGCCAGCCGACGCGCCGGATGCGACGCTGGTGATTTCAGGCCGCGTCGTCGGACCCGATGGCAAACCGCTGGCCGGCGCCGCGATCGACGCGCTGACCGCAGCCGGTAATCTGCCGAGTGTCAGCGCGACGACGGATGCCGACGGCCGCTTCATGTTCACCACCACGGCGCGCCACGCCGGGGACCGCCCGCAATCTTTCGACTGCCGTGTCAGTCATGTCGCGCATCGCGCCCTGCGCAGCCGGATCGACCTTGCGCGCGCGCACGTTCAGCGCGACGAGGCGGGCACACTGCGCGCCGCCATCAGTCTCAGACTCGCCTGAAAAACTGCGCCGCGCGGGCGCGCGCCGATTTTCAGCCGCAGTTACGCGGCGGCCGGCGCAACAGCGAGTCCGCGAATCTTGTGCTGGTCGATCGCGCGCGCGACGAATCCCGACGCTTTTACCTCTTCGATGAACCCGGCCAGATAGCGCGCGCCGGCGGCGTGACCGCGCGGCGTACCCGCGGCCTGCTGCACAGCGGTAAAGCGCCCGGGGAGAATGCGCGAGCCCGGCAGCTTTTCGTGATCCATCTCGAG
>JBKJMN010000085.1:0-2885 GCA_046596405.1 Burkholderiales bacterium | reverse complement strand
GCCGCTAATGTTTGCGTCCGGCCCGATTTCCATCCCCCACGTGAAGACCGGCAAGTTGCGCGGCTTAGCCTATACCGGCACCAAGCGTTTTGATCAGATACCCGACGTGCCGACCATGGACGAGAGCGGACTGAAAGGTTATGAAGCGGTCGGCTGGTATGGGCTGTACGGCCCGGCGCACCCGCCGACCCCGATCGTGACGCGGATTTACGAGGCGACGCGGGACGGCGTGCGTCATCCCGAGACCCGCCAGGCTTTGGCGCAATTCAACATCGAGCCCGCCGACAGCACGCCCGCGGCGTTCGCGCGCTTTCTCAGGGAAGACCTGATCAAATACGGCAAAATCATCAAGGCGGCGGGCATCGAGCCCCAATAATCGACATGATCACCTCGTTTAATTTTTACTATGCGCATCCGGGCCAGGAAGACGCAGTGTTGCGGCAGCGTCTGCGCGCCTGCGACGTCCGGGACACCATCGGCGTGCCGCGCGGGCGCGTGCTCGCGCGGAGCTCCGGTGCCGCCGAATTGCCGGATGTCGTTTGGGAACATCAGTTCGACGCTGTTGACGGGCATCACGCCGACATGGCGGCGCGCGCCGCGAGCACAGAGTTTGAAGCCATCCGGGCTGGCATGCGCAAGCTGTGCCGCCGGTTCGAACGCCCGTTGTTCGAGATTAGCGGGGGTGCGGCATCGACTGCGCAAGCGCCGCCATCGCGAGTGGTAACGCTCGATTGGATCTTCTGCGCGCCGTCGCTCGGTGATCAGGCGCTCGCCGTTGCCGAGCAACAGGCGAGCCTCTATGCCGGACTCGGGTTCGCGCGCGGCCGGCTCCTGCGGTTGATCACGCCGGGCGACGATTTGCCGCCTGTGGTCTGGCAGCGGGAGTACACGGATATGGCGAGCTACGAACAGACCACGGCGCAAATCGCGGCCGCGGCCGGGATGAAAATATGGCCTTACGCCGCCGAAGCACTTGCCGCCCGAGTCGAGCGCAGCGTCTGGAACGTTCGGTGACACCGGCCCGCTACGCCGCGTCGTTCCGCTAGTCCACGGCTAGCCCGCCTTAATCGACGCCAGGAACTGCCCGAACCACAGCAGGCCGCGAGGCCAGATCCCCAGTTGCGCGGCCGATCCCATATGGCCCTGATAACCGGCATCGACCAGCGTCGCGCCCCAGGCTCGCGCAAACACGGTGGCGCGCTCGAACGTCACGCGCTCGTCATTGCGGCTGGCCACGACGACTGAATAAAACGGCAGACGCTTCAATATCATCGGTCCGAAGCCGTGCACCGGCGAATCGGGCACGCCGTCGAAACGATCCCGGTCGGTGGGTGCGACGAGGAACGCGCCGGCCACCTTTACCGCGAGCGCGGGCTGCTCCAATGACCAGCGCATGACGAGTGAGGTGCCGAGGCTATGCGCGAGCAGCACGACCGGACGCGCGCTTTGCGCCACGGCCGCCGTGAGACGCGCCGACCAGTCGGCGTAGTCCGGATGATCCCAGTCGGCCTGTTCCACCCGCTGAAATTCAGGAAATGCTTCTTCCCACGCGGTCTGAAAATGCCCGGCACCCGACCCATTGACGCCGGGCAGGACGAGGATCGTGAAATCGTTGGTGTCGCGCATGCAATCTCCCGTAAAAATGCTCAGCTGGCGAGCCGGCCTGCCCGCCAGTCGCGCGCGATTTCGCGCGCGGCGTTCATGCCCGGCACGCCGGACACGCCGCCGCCCGGATGCGTGCCGGCGCCGCACATGTAGAGTCGAGCGAGCGGACCGCGATAAGCGGCATGGCCCAGGAGCGGCCGCGCGCTGTATAGCTGGTCGAGCGACAACGCGCCGTGGAATATGTCGCCGCCGACCAGGCCGAAATCGCGTTCGAGATCGAGCGGCGATAGAATCTTGCGGCCGAGCACGCACGCTTTGAAATTCGGCGCGTGGCGATTGACGGTGTCGATCACGAGATCGGCGGCGGCTTCCCGGCAATCGTCCCAGCGTTTCCCGTCCGGCAATTCATAGCTGAAATGCTGGCAGAAGAGGCTCGCGACGTGCCGGCCGGGGGGCGCGAGCGTAGTGTCGACCGTGCTCGGAATTAGCATCTCGACGATCGGCTCGCGCGACCAGCCCGCCGTGCGCGCATCGAAATACGCGCGCTCCATGTAGGCGAGCGACGGCGCCATGATGATGCCGGACTGGTGGTGCGGCTGCGTCACGCGTCCGGGCAGCACGGTGAAGTCGGGCAGTTCCGCGAGCGCGACGTTCATGCGCAGTGTCGCGGATTCACAGCGGTAATTGCGCATGCGCGTGACGAAATCCGCGTCAAGCTCGGCCGTGTCGATCAGATTCAGATAAAGCATCCGCGGATTCAGGTTCGATACCACGCAGCGCGCGGCGATTTCGGTGCCGTCCGCGAGCACCACGGCGCGCGCGGCGCCGCCCGTAACGAGCACGCGCGCAACCGGCGCGTCGGTCGAAATTTCCACGCCGCGCACGCGCGCTTCCGCGGCCATCGCCTGCGTGATCGCGCCCATGCCGCCGACCGCGTGGCCCCACGCACCCTTTTTGCCGTTGACCTCGCCAAACACGTGGTGCAGCAGCACGTACGCGGAACCCGGCGTGTAGGGACTCGCGAAATTGCCAACGATCGCATCGAAGCCGAAGGCGGCTTTGAGCGCGTCCGATTCAAACCAGGCGTCGAGCAGTTGGCCCGCGCTTTTCGTGAACAGATCGAGCACGTCGCGCCGCGCCGCCATGTCGAGGCGGCGCATACGCTGGCCCGCCGATAACGCCGCCAATGCATCGCGCCACCCGCCGCCGACGTTGGGCGGCGTTTCGAGCGCGAGCTCGCGCATCACGTCCGCCACGCGCTCGAGCATCGCGTAGTAGCG
>JBKJMN010000183.1:0-20146 GCA_046596405.1 Burkholderiales bacterium | reverse complement strand
CCGCGCGCCGGTTGGACACTTCGCGCGGACGCTCGGGCCCGACGTCTTCGACGACCACCGCCGTCACGAGATCGGGATGCAATCCCGCGATCATCTGCGCGACGCGGCCACCGGTCGTGTTGCCCCACAGCACGATGTTGCGCAGTTCGAGCTGTGCGATCAGCGCCGCGATGTCCTTCACATAATCTTCGACGACGTAACCGCCCGCCAGGTCCCACGCCGAATCGCCGTGGCCGCGCATGTCGACGGCAATCACGTGATAATTTGCGCTGAAATGCCGCGCCAGATGATCGAACGTATGGGCCGTGCGCGCAATGCCGTGGAGGAGTATCAGCGGCGGCTTGGCGGCGGAACCCCAGTCGAGATAATGGATGTCGAGCCCGTTGACCGTGACGTTGCGATCCACCGGGGCGGCGCCCGCCAGCGTGGATATCAGCATCAGAATCTCCAGAAAAACTTTCCAGCGCGCCATTAAAGATCCCCCCGCTCCGCTGCCCCGACGCGTCTGCATATCCGTTGTTCCGCGCTCTGTCTGTGCGGATGGCAACAAACACCCCCGCGCAGCACTTTGTCAGCGTTTGGACGATAGCGTTCGCGGCGCAGCGGTCTATACTGTAGCCGACATTTACGCGAAAGCGACCCTATCATGCGCCTCGGCGACGAACGCGAAAGCAGCAACGTAGAAGACATGCGCGGCAGCGGTGGCGGCTTGGGCATGGGCAAAAGCCTGGGTATCGGCTCCATTCTGATCGCGCTCGTCGGGTCGTATGTTTTTGGCATCGATCCGAGCGTCATCCTGAGCCTGCTCTCGGGCGGCGGCACCACGGTGTCGCAGGCGCCCGTCGAATCGGGCCAGCCGGCGCCGCACCCGCCTGCGGGAGATCAAAAGGCGGCCTTCGTCGGACGGGTGTTAGCCTCGACCGAGGACGCCTGGACGGGGATTTTCAAAGCATCCGGCCAGCGCTATCCGCCGCCCAAGCTCGTTCTGTTCACCGGCTCATTCCCCACCGCATGCGGCATGGGCCAGCAAGCGGCCGGACCGTTTTATTGCCCGGGCGACCGCAAGGTCTACATCGATCTGCGATTCTACGAGCTCATGCGCGAGCGCTTCCACGTCTCCGGGGATTTCGCACAGGCGTACGTGATCGCGCACGAGGTGGGCCATCACGTGCAGAACCTGCTCGGGATCACCGATCAGCTCGACGCGCGGCGCGGGCGCGTGTCACAGGCGGCGTATAACGCGCTATCGGTGAAACTCGAACTGCAGGCGGATTGCTTCGCGGGCGTGTGGGCCCATCACACCGAGCAGAGCAAGAAGTTTCTCGATCCCGGCGACATCGAAGGCGCGCTCAAGGCCGCGTCGGCCATCGGCGACGATACGCTGCAGAAACAAACGCAGGGGCGCGTCGTGCCCGATTCGTTCACGCATGGCAGCTCGGCGCAGCGCGTGCAGTGGCTGCGCCGCGGCCTTGAAAAGGGCGACGTGAAATCCTGCGATACCTTCAATACGGCTGATCTGTAAAAGCGCGGCGCTTTACGGCCCGCGCTGCGCGCGCTATAGCTTGATATCGGCCGCGCGCACCACGCGCCGCCATTTCGGAATCTCCGCGCGCAGGTGATCGGCGAGTTTCTGCGGCGCACCGCCAACCACATCCGCGCCCAACGCGGCAATCCGGTTCAATGCTTCCGGTTGCGTCAGTGCACGCGCCAGCTCGTCGTTGAGTTTCACGACGATCGCGTTCGGCGTGCGCGCGGGCGCGAGTATTCCCCACCAGGTACTGGCCTCGAACCCCGGCAGCGCCGCTTCGGCAACGGTCGGCACTTCGGGCATGCTCGCCAAGCGCTTTTCGCCGGTGACTGCGAGCGCGCGCAACTTGCCCGAGCGCACGTGCGCGATCGCCGCAGCGGGATTCGCGAACAGCGATTGCACCTGCCCGCCCATCAGATCGGTCAGCGCGGGCCCCGCGCCTTTGTACGGCACGTGCAGCATCTTGACGCCGGCCTGCATGCAGAACATTTCCGCGGCGAGATGCGATGACGTCGCGACGCTCGACGACGCGTAAGTCAGCTGGCCGGGTTTCGCTTTCGCCAGCGCGATCAACTGCTTCACCGAATCCGCGGCGACGCCCGGATGCACGAGCAGGATATTCATTGCAGTAGACATCAACGACACCGGCACGAAATCCTTGAGCGGATCGTAGGCGACCCTGGTGATGTCCGGCAGCACGGTCAGGTTCGTGCTTCCCAGGAGCAGCGTATAGCCGTCCGGCTCCGCGTGCGCAACCGTTTCGAACGCGATGGCGCCGCCCGCCCCCGGACGATTATCCACAATGACCGGCCGCGACCACGCTTCGCTCAGCCGCTGCGCCCCGATGCGCGCCATGATGTCGTTGCCGCCGCCGGGCGGCGACGGCACGATGATGCGGATCGGGCGCGACGGATAGGTGTCGGCGGCCTGGGCACCAATGCTGGCGAGCAAGACAAGTGCATATACCGTGATGCGCGTATTCATTCTCACTCCCTGGTTACCTGCCCCCTCCGGCCGGGATGGAAGCAAACCCATTTTCACGCCGCAGCTTGGCGTTCGCGCGCAAGCACGCGCGCGCACGCGTCGACACCCGCCCGCGCGAGCTTCGCATCCATCCCGAGCTCGGTCAAAGCGCGCGCGAGAGCCTGCACGCCACGCGCGAGCATCGCCGGCTGCACGGGCCCCATGTGGCCGATGCGGAGCGCGGTTTCCTTGAGCGTGTCCTGGCCGCTCGCGAGCCGCACGTTATCGTTGGCCAGCACCCGCTTGACTACCTCGCCCGCATTGATGCCGGCCGGTACCAGCATGGCGGAGACGGTAGGCGAACGGTATTGCGGCTCCTTCGCCACGAGTTCGCAGCCCGCGGCGTGCACGAACGCGTGAAACGCTTCAGCGAGCAGCGCGTGGCGCGCGTAGACGTTCGGCAGCCCCTCTTCATGCATCAGCGCGACCGCGCGCGCGAGGCTGCGGATCAGCGATTCCGGCGGCGTGCCCATCATGCGCGCCTTCGGGGCCTCTATCCATTCGCGCATCTTGAGCCAGTTGAAATAATGCCGGTAATGCTTGCCCGCGCGAATCGCGTCCCATACGCGGTTACTCGTCGCGACGAGCGCCAGTCCCGGCGGACACATGAAACATTTCTGGATGCCCGAGAAGCACACGTCGATGTTGCGCTCCGCCATTCGTATGGGCATGCCGGCAGCCGCCGACACCGCATCGACGACGGTGATCACGTCGAAGCGCTTGCCCATGCGGCCGATTACATCGAGGTCGTTCATGACGCCGGTGCCGGTTTCGCACATAGAGCCGATCAGGCCTTTGATTTCCGGATGCTGCGTGAGCGTTTCCGCGATGGCGTTTTCGCTCACGGCATAGCCCCATTCGGGTCCGACCGGATGCACGACGAGACCGAGGTCGCGCGCGATATTGGCGAAACGCAGGCCGAAACGGCCGTTGACGAGCATCGCGACCGCGTCGCCGGGATTGAAGAGGTTGGTCAGCGACGCTTCCATCGCGCCGCGGCCCGACGAATTCTGCACGAGCAGCGGCCCGTCATTGCCGAAAATCGGCCGCAGGTTTTGCAGCAGCGACTTGAACAGCGCCTGGAATTCCGGCGCGTTGTGATGCGTCATCGGCACCGCGCCGGCCTCCAGCACTTCGCGCGGCACCTGCACGGGGCCGGGGGTCAACAGCAGATACTCGTTCACGAATTGTTCTTTCAAAAATGAAAACAATAAAACTTTACTGCAGAGAATTAAGCTTTACTTTATTTAGTTTACTGCATTGAGATGCCGGCCTGCCGAATAGCCGCCGTCCATTTCGCGCGCTCGGCCTGCATATGCGCAGCGAATTGCTGCGGCGTGCTGCCAACGGCTTCGGTGCCGTCCGCCGCCAGCCGCGCCGCCACATCGGGCTGCTGCACGCTGCGCGCGATGCCCTGATAGAGACGATCAATGACGGCGCGCGGCGTGCGCGCCGGCGCGACGATGCCGTGCCACTGCGTGACGACAAAGCCGGGCATGCCCGCCTCGCCCAGCGTCGGCACGTCGGGCAGCATCGCCGTGCGCTGCGCAGTGGTCACCGCTAGCGCGCGCAAATGCCTTGAGCGCAGCAGGCCGGCGAGCGCCGACATGCTTGAAATGGTCATTTGGGTGCGCCCGGCGATCATGTCGGGAAACGCCGCGGCGACGCCTTTATACGGCACGTGCGTCAGCTTGATGCCGGCCGTCGACGCGAAGAGTTCGGCGGCGAGTTGCTGCAGCGTTGCGATACCGGCCGACGCATAAGTTACTTTCCCGGGATTGGCTTTCGCGTAGACGATCAGCTCGGCGACCGAGGTCGCCGGCATTTGCGGCGACACCGCCATCACATAAGGCGCGGCGGCAACTTGCGATACCGGCGCGAAGTCGCGGAACATGGCGTAGCTCGTCTGGTTCATTTCCGCGTAGATGACCTGGCTCACGCTGAAGATGGCAAGCGTGTAACCGTCGGGCGCCGCGCGCGCGGTGATTTCCATCGCGATCGCGCCGCTGGCGCCGGGACGGTTGTCGACCACGATCGCTTTGCCGAGGTGGTCGGTCAATGGTGGCGCGAGCACGCGCGCGATGAAATCGAGCCCGCCGCCCGGCACGACGGGCGTCAGCAAGCGTACCGGCCGCACCGGGTAATCCTGCGCAAGCACCCCGGCGGTCACCCCTGCCACCAGCAGCGCGAGGCTGCATAACGCACGGCGCGGCGTGTTATTCATGCGGTCTCCTCCTCGCCGCGACGGACAGCCGGCGTGATTTTTCATTATACAATCGGCCGCACTGGAACATTGAGAGGAGAACTGCATTGGATCGAGGCATCTGGATCAGCTGGTACAACCTGCCGGATAAGGATCGCGACGCCTATCTTGAATGGGTGCATGCGAGCTATATCCCCAAGCAACTGGCGCGCCCCGGCGTGCAATGGGCCGCCCATTACGCCTCGCAAACCAACGTCAAGCTGTCCGGTGCGAAAGGCCGGCTGAGCAATGTCAAAAGCAACGCGGTACCGGTCGGCGACCGCTTCATACTGCTGTTCGGCGGCGACGACGCGCACGTGTTCGTGCGACCGACGCCGCGTGAGTTCCATGCGCAATTGCCGGCCGCCGACCGCAAGATGCTCGCCCTGCGTCTGGCCGAGCGGACCAATATCATGACCGAGGAGGCGCGCATTCACGGCCCGGCGGCCGCGCAGCCCGCGGAAACGGCGTTGAGCCCGTGCATCCAGATCGGCAGCTTCAATGCCGGCGCCGATCAGGACGAGGACGAGCTCGCGGCGTGGTACGCGACGTGGCGGCTGCCGTGCATGGAGAAAATGCCCGGCTGCGTGCGCGTGCGCAAATACGCGTCGGTCGCCGGGTGGGCAAAGCACGCTATCGTCTACGAGTTCACTTCGGTCGCGGCGCGCAACGATAATTTTATCGATCACGAGAGCCCGCATCCCGAGCAGGAGGCGTGGAGCGACCGCGTGGTGCGTAAGCTCGTCCACGCGCCCGGCTCGCCGAACCTCGCGCAGCGCCTGTGGCCGGCATGAGCCAATGAAACGCCTCGCTGCCGCCACGCTGCTTGCGGCATGCGGGCCGGCGTTTGGCCAGAGCGCGTATCCGGTCAAACCCATCCGGCTCGTCGTGCCCTTCGTGCCCGGTGGCAGCACCGACCTGATTGCGCGCCTGATGGGCCAGAAGCTCGATGAAGTCCTCGGCCAGCAGGTCGTGGTCGAAAATCGCGCGGGCGCCGGGGGCAACATCGGCGTCGAATACGTCGCGAAGTCTCCGCCCGACGGCTACACCCTGATATTCGGGCACGTCGGGACTTTCGGCTTCGGGCCTTCGCTGTATCAGAAGCTGCCGTACGACCCGGTGAAAGACTTCGCGCCCGTCGTGCTGTTCGCGATGGTGCCCAATATGCTCGTCGTGCACCCGGCGCTGCCGGCGAAATCGGTGAAGGACCTGATCGGTCTCGCGAAAGCGCATCCGGGCCAGCTCAACTATGGATCGTCGGGCAACGGCAGCGCCTCCCACCTGGCGACCGAGTATTTCAAGCTCCTGACGAAAACCAACATCACGGCAATCCCTTACAAAGGTACCGGCCCGCTCGTCACCGATCTGATCGCGGGCCAGACTTCGCTCACGATCACCGGCGTGCCGCCGCTCTATCCGTTCGTGCAGTCCGGCCGGTTGCGCGGTCTCGCCGTCGGCTCGGTCAAACGCCTCGCGCTGTTGCCGGCGCTCCCGACCATTGCCGAAGCCGGCGTGCCCGGTTACGAATCGTCGACCTGGTTCGGCCCGCTGGCGCCCGCGAAAACGCCGCGCGAAATCGTCGTCAAGCTCAATACGGAACTGATGAAAATATTGCAGCGGCCCGACGTCAAGGCACGCTTCGCCGCGGAAGGCATCGAAGCACTCGGCAGCACGCCCGAAGAATTCGGCACTTACATCAAGGCTGAAATCGAGCGCTGGGGGCGCGTGATCAAGGCCGCGGGCGTGGCGCCCCAATAGATCGAGTCATCGCGCGCGCCCGTTCGCCGTCAGGTAGCGCAGGGTGAACGCTTACCGGGGCGCGCTTCTGCACCCCGGCACGAGCGACCCGCTCACAGCCGTCAGGCCACGCGTTGCGTGGTGGGTCGCGCCACCGCTTCGGCGGGCAGCGGCACGCCTTCCTGCGCGCAGGAGTTCGCGACGTCGCTGATCGTTACCCGGCGCATGTCGCGCACCCAGCGCAGATCGTCGTAGGCGGTGCCGCGGTGCATCGTACAGCGGTTGTCCCACATGACGAGCTCGTGCGGCCGCCAGCGATGCGTGTAGACGAACTGCCGCTGCGTGGCATGCGCGATCAATTCGTCTATCAAAGCGCGGCCGTCCGCGTCCGGCATGCCAAAGATCCGGCCCACATGCGACGCGACGTAGAGCGATTTCCTGCCATGCTGCGGGATCGTGCGCGCGAGCATCTGCGGCACGGGCGGCAGCCGGCGCTGCTCTTCTTCGGTGAATTCGGCGAAGCCGCTGCGCCGCCGCGAATACGCGATGCAGTGCTCGGCCACCAGCCCATTCAGTTTCTTTTTCGTCGCTTCGGACAGCGCATCGTAGGCCGCGCGCTGGTCGGCGAATTCGGTGTGACCGCCGACGGGCGCAACCGTGCGGCCGTAGAGGAGCGAGCACAGGCTGGGCAGAAATTTGAACGAGCTGTCGGTATGCCACAGTTTGTTGCCCGCTTTGTACATGCGCTGGCGGCTGTTCTCGCCCCAGATCTTGCCATCGGCGGCGAGATTGGAAATGTCCGCGAACGCGCCCGTAAAACGGCTGGGCGTGGTTTTCGGATCGAGCGTGCGGTCGGTCTCGACCGGCCCGAACAGCTGCGAAAACGCGAGGTGCTGGTCGAGCGTCAACTCCTGGCCGGGGAAAACCAGCACGGAATATTTCCAGAAGGCATTTTGGATTTCCGCGAAGTCGGCCGCGTCGAGCGGCTTCGACAAATCGACGTCGCCGATTTCGGCGGCGAAGTTCGGGGTGATGGGTGACAGTGTGATACTCACTTATAGCCTCCAGTCTAAAGCGTTTCAGCCTCAGATAAACACAGATGAAAAAAGGCGAAGCCAAAACTCCCGATTTTTGAAGAATTATCTGGGTTTATCTGTGGCCCAATCACTTCTCCAGATTTTCGTTCCGCTGCTTCATCTGTTCGGTGGCAACGTCGATTTTTTTCTGTACGTTGTCCATCGTCTTCCTGCCCTCTTCGACTTCCTGCTTCTTGATCGCGGCGCCGGTCGCCGCGGTCGTCGCGGTTTCGACGCCGCAGCCCGCAAAGGCGAGCGTGAAGATGACGGCGGCAATGTGCTTGGTCATGCGATTCTCCTGGGGCCGCTAACTGGCTGGCGGCTACTTTACGCGCTTCAACCCGGGACCCGCGCCGCCGCCGGGCGGAGGCGGCTGGCGGCTGCGCCGTAACTTGCGGCCCAGGCGCGCCAATACCTGATTCAAAGCTGCCGGGTCCGCGGGCTTGACAAGGTGCGCATCGAAGCCGGCGTCGATTGCGTTCAGCACGTCTTCGGCCTGCCCGTAGCCCGTCATCGCGATCAAAGCAATATCGCCTTCGTATTCGCTGCGGATGCGGCGTGCGAGTTCGTAGCCGTCCATGCCGGGCATGCCGATGTCGAGCAGCGCGACCGCGGGATTTTTCGCCAGCGCCTCGCGAAATCCGGCCGGACCATTGGCCGCCTCGTGAACCGTGTGGCCGGCGAATTCCAGCAGCAGGCGCAGCGAATTGCGCACGTCGTCGTTGTCGTCGACCACCAGAATATCGAGCGGCGGGGTGAGTTGCTCCACGGGCGCGCGGGCCGGGCCGGCAACCGGCGGCGCGTCGAGCGCGGGCAAGGTCAGCGTGAACGTGGCCCCCTGCTGCGGACCGGCGCTGCTCGCGGTCACCGTGCCTTCGTGCAATTCGACCAGCCGCTTCACGAGCGTGAGCCCGATGCCGAGGCCCCCTTTGCGATGCAGCGCGGTATCGCCCTGGTAGAAGAGCTCGAATATGTTCTCACGCTCCCCCGCCTTGAGCCCTTCGCCGGTGTCCGTGACGCGCAGCACCGCGCGCCCGTTTTCGAGCGCGGTGGAAATTTCGATCGACCCGTTCGCCGGCGTATGCGCTACCGCATTGAGCACGAGATTCGATACGACCTGCTCGAGGCGGGTTACGTCGCCGTTGACGTAAACCGCGGCGGGCGTGTTCATCACGATACGATGCGAGCGCGAGCGGCCGCTCGCCGCGATTGCGTCGACCGCGGCGCGCGCCATCGCGCCGATTTCCAGCGGCGTCTTCTCGAGCCGGATTTTGCCGGAGACGACGCGGCCGACGTCGAGCAAATCGTTGACCAGCCGCGTGAGTTGCTCGGTCTGGCGCACGATGATCGCCTGCGCCGCCGCGCGGTTCTCGGCGGACAGATCCGCGCGGTTCAGCATCAGGGAAGCGTTGGTCACCGCGCTCAGCGGATTGCGCAGCTCGTGGCCCAGCATCGCCAGGAACTCGTCCTTGGACTGATTGGTCGCCTTCAGGATCGCCTGTTCGCGCTCGATCAATTGCTGGCGGTCGTGTATCGCATGCGAAGCCTCGCGCAACGCGCGCGCGACGTCGCCGACCTCGTCGATGGCGGGGCGGGCAAGCAAATCGTCCGGCACCTGGTCGCTGCCGACCGCGCGGGCCGCGGCGGCGAGCGCGGCAATCGGCTGCGCGATGCGCAGCGCCATCCAGTACGCGATGCCGAACGTCGCCACCAGCGTGAAAAATGCGCCGAGACCGACGAACCAGCCCGCGCGATAAGCCGCCGCGTTGACTTCCCCGGCGGGAATCGCCATGCCCATGCTCCAGCCGCTCAACCCGGACTTGATGTGCGCGGTAAAAGTGTCGTTGCCCTCGACGGTCCGCCCGCGATACCAGCCCTGCGGCTCGCGCTCAACCGCCTGCAGAAAATCCCTCGACGCGACAAGGTCCGGCGAACGCGGCGGTATGCGCGCGACGAAATGCCCGGTGTTGTCGATGAGTCCGCTGACCCACGACGGCGGCAGCTGCTGCGCCATGAGCAGGCGCGCGAACGCCTCCGGCTCGATGACCGCAGTAAGCATATAGGCCACCCCCTGGCTGCGCAGGATGGGAACGCGCACGGGTATGCCGTATTTCTGCGAAATCGAGCCTTTGATGATGTTGCCGGCAACCGGCAGCCTGCTTTGCAGCAAGCGTTCGCTGCTTAGCTTGTCAGCATTAGACGGCAGGCTCGCGCCGGGGGCGCGCAGCGTATTGATGACTTGCTGGCCCGACGGCAGCGATAGAATTACCGCCTGCCAGTCAGGCTGCGATTTCAGCACGCGTAGCGCATCGTCGTGAAATGCACGCAAGTCGTTCGCTTCCAGATTTTTTGACGTGGCAAGTCCGCGCAATGTCGCGATATGACCGCGAAGCTCGGTATCCACCGCGGTCATGAAGGCGCGGTTTCGCTGCAGCGCGCCGAGGCGAAAAGCATCGCGCTCGTATTCAACGAGCAGCCCGCCCAGGACGGCGGCGAGCACCAGCGGAAGGACCACCGTCCCCACGCCGAGCTGGAAAAGTTTGGTGCGAAGTTTCATTCGAATTGTCGGGAACGCGCCTGTACTACCATTATGAGGAGCGCGCGGCGCCGGTCAAGCGCGGCGGATTGTAGGTCTTACAAAATCGCGTCCCCGCCGCCTGCCCAGGGGTCCCAGGTCGCGTTTAAGTCGCGTATTGGGGGAAACCGCGGGGGCGCGGCCCGTTATGAATCTATGCCAGACGCGCGGCGACCGGTTCACCCGCAAAGTGCGCACGCAGCCCCGCGAGCAGCGTGGCGCCGCGGTGTTCGCGAATTTCACGCGTCGAAGAGCCGATGTGAGGCGCCATGACTACTTGCTCCATGGCGAGAAGCTCGGCCGGCACGCGCGGCTCGTCCCAAAAGACTTCGAGGCCCGCGCCTGCGATGCGCCCATGCCGGAGTGCGTGAATCAGCGCCGCTTCGTCGATGATGGCGCCGCGCGCGACGTTGACGAGAAATCCCTGCGCACCGAGCGCATCGAGTATCCGCGCGTCCACCGACTTACGCGTCGCCGGCGTGTCGGGGCAAGTTACGATCAGGCAATCGCACGCCTGCGCCATCGACAGGAGATCGGCATAGTACGGATGCGCGACGCCCGGTTTCTCGCGCGGCCCGTGGTAGCCGACCGCCATGCCGAACGCCGCCACGCGTTTAGCGACCGCGCTGCCGATGCCGCCATAACCAACGATACCGCAGGTCTTGCCGCGCAAGTCGGTGCTCATGGGAAACGCTCCGGCTGGCCATTTGCCGGCGCGGATAAACCGATCGGCCTCGCCAATCCGGCGCATCACGGCGATCAGCAGTCCGACTGCCAGGTCCGCCACCGCGTCCACCGTCCAGTCCGGCGTATTGGTTACGACGATCCCGCGCTCTTTCGCCGCGGGCAGATCGAGCGTGCCGTGCGCCGTGCCGAAGCACGCAATAACTTCGAGTTTAGGCAAGGCATCGATGTGCGCGCGCTGGCAGCCCTTGAGCCCGGTCGTGACGACGCCGCGCACAGTGGCCGAGACCTGCCTGATAAACGCATCCGGCTCGCGCGCTGCCCATAATTTATGCACGACATAATCGCGCTCGAGGGCGGCCAGCGTCGGCGGGTAAAACGGCGTCAGTGCGAGCAGCTCAGGTTTCATGCAGTCGTTATTTTTCGCCGAGCAACTCGAGCGCATTCAGACCGTAGATGCGGTCGCGCTGTTCCGCGGTGAGGCCGGGCACCGCATCGATGACCGCGAGCGGATCATCCTCGGCCATGTCGAACGGCGCGTCGGTGCCTATCGTCACGCGGTCGGCGCCGACTTTGGCGATCAGGTAGCGCAGCGCATCGACATCGTGCGTGAGCGCATCGAAATAAAAGCGCCGCAAGAGTTGCAGCGGCGAATACTTGCTATTCGCACGCGCCTCCTTGCGCACCTTGTAGCCGTGCGCGAGGCGTCCTATCTGGTACGGCAAATGGCCGCCGCCGTGCGCGAGTATCATTTTGAGCGCCGGCAACTCGTCGAGCGCGCCGCCGAACATCAAATGCGCGGCCATCAGCGCGGTATCGAACGGCATCGCCGCCGTGTTGCCGAGATAATAGCAACCCAGGTCGGGCGGCAAATCACCGGCGATGTACGGGTGCGCGAAGATGAACACGCCGAGTTCCTGGGCGCGCTTCAACACCGGGCGAAACTTCGCGTCCGCCAGCAGTTGACCCTGCACCCGGCAACCCAGCTCGATCGAGCGGAAGCCATGCTCTTTGACGACGCGCTCGAGCTCGGCGATCGCGGCGTCCGCATCCTGCAGCGGCAAGGTCGCCATGCCGCGCAGGCGCTCGGGACGTGCCGCCGCCATGCGCGCGATGCCGTCGTTCATCACGCGGCACGCGGCGAGCCCCGCGTCGGCGGAGAGCCAATAGAAGAAGACGACCGGCGTCACCGAGATCACCGAGATGTCGATGCCTTTGCGGTCCATGCCCTCGACTTTAGCGTCGGCGTCGAAAAATTCCGCGTAGATCGGCGTGCCGTGTTTGTCGTCGCGTACGAATTTCTCCGTGTCGCCGGCGCCCTCGACGCGCATTTGATAGTCGCGCGGGTTTTTGCGGATCAGCTCGATCAATTCGCGCGGCAGCACATGACTGTGGACGTCGATGCGTTTTACTTTGCTCGTCATAGGCATTCCTAAATCCTATTCACCCTTGATCCCCGCTTCCCTGATCACCTTGTCGAAGCGCGCCGCCTCGCTCCTGATGAAGTTGCCGAATTCTTCCGGCGTGCTCGTCAGCGGCTCGACGCCCGCTTGCGCGAGGCGCGGTTTCATCTCGGGCGCGGTGACCGCCTTGATGAGTTCGGCATTCAGCCGGTTGATGATTTCGCGCGGCGTTCCCGCCGGGGCGAGCATGCCGTACCACACGCTGATGTCGAAATTGGGGAAACCCTGCTCGCGCGCGGTCGGCACGGTGGGCAGGTCGGGCATGCGTTCCGCCGACAGCACGGCGAGCGCGCGCACGCGGCCCGACTGGATTTGCCCGAGCGCCGCCGGCGCGGCCAGCACTTCCATGTCGACTTGGCCACTGGCGAGCCCGATCAGCGCCAGCCCCGAGCCCTTGTACGGCACGTGCACGATGTTGAGTTTCTCGAGACTCTTCAAGAGCTCGGGCGCAAGATGCGTCGTGGTGCCGATGCCGCCCGAGCCGTAGTTGAGCTTGCCCGGATTCCGGCGCGCGATCTCGATGAACTCCCTGAGCGTTTTTGCCGGCACCGAAGGATGGATGACGAACACGTTGCGCACCGCGCCGACCAGCGCGATGGGCGTCAGGTCCTTCCACGGATCGTAGTTCAGCTTGCCGTAGAGCAGCGGGCTCAACGCGATCACCGGTGAGCTTAAGACGATCGTGTAGCCATCCGCCGGCGACTTCGAGGCGATCTCGAGTCCGACGTTGCCGCTGGCGCCCGGCCGGCTGTCGGCGATGACCGATTGTCCGATCTGCTCCGACACCTTGGCGGCGACCAGCCGCCCGACGATATCCGTCGGCCCACCGGGCGGGAAAGGCATGATCATGCGAATGGATTTGGCAGGGTAGGTTTGGGCGTGCGCGGTGGCGGGCAGCGCGCACGTTGCGGTCAGCAGCGCGGCAAATGTGATGCGTGAAATATTAATCATAAACGCCCCTTATTGGTGATGAGCAATGAGCGATGGGCAATGGGTAAACCGAATTCAATCCGCCTGGACCCATCCCCCATCCCCCATTACCCATTACCCATCGCTAATAGTGCGACTTAAAGCTCAGCGCATCGCGGTAGGCGAGATCCTCGAGATCGATGTACGACCGCTTCGTCTCCTTGTCCACCGTGTATTGGATCTTGCGATTCGTTTCGGTGGTCGCGCGGATGTCGAGCAGCTCGAGCGATTCCTTGACTTCCCACTCGTGCGCGCCGGCGATGCCGGCGGGCGCGTAAATGATCGAGCCCGGACCGACCTCGAACTCCTTGCCTTCGAAGTTGCGCACGGTGGCGTGCCCGGAGATCACGTAATAGCACGCCTCGATCGGGTGCCAGTGCAGTTGCTCGTAGGTGCCGGGCTTGTAGGTCGCGCGGCCGAGCCGCACGCGATCGGTCTCGCGTATTTCGGGCCAGCCGATCATGCGCTGATACGTCTGACCGTCGGTCACGCCGCGCTTGCCGGGACAGTCGGCCTGGTTGATCACCGTCAAAGTAGATTTAACTTCCATCTCGTTTTCCTCCTTGTTCCGGATTAGCCGTTGAACGAAAACGCAGCAACGGGGATCGGTTCGAATAGTCATTGCGACACGACTCCCGGCATTCAGCGTGTTCGGGACGGCGCAAAAAAATTGACCGGCAATATCAATCATAACAAAAAAGCCGGCGTGAAAAGTGATGGGGCCAGCGCTAACAGCGCTCTGCTCGATAGTGCAGAAATCGGCGGTCGGCACGGCTGAGTTACCGCGGCGGGGGATGCACCACAGGATGGTTGCGCGACGCGGCGCGGCTTAAGCGTACTATTTTTACCGGCGCGATCTCACCGCAACTACGCTCACCGCAACCACGCGCCGAGACCGGGCACCACGTGGCACAGCAATGCATCGCCCGCGACTACCGCCGGCCGGAATAAACCGCTCAGGCTGTAGACGCCGAACAAGGCCACCGCGCAACCGGCGAAACGGCGCAGCGCGCCGAATCGACGCAGGCGGTCAACCTGCTTCCACAAAAGTCCTATGCCGAGAAGGTTCGGCAAGGTGCCGAGGCCGAACGCCAGCAACAGCGCGCCGCCCTGCCACCAGCTGCCCAGCGCCAACGCCGTCAGCAGCACTGCGTAGACCATGCCGCACGGTAGCCAGCCCCATAGCGCGCCGAGGCCCAGCGCGCGCGGCAACGAATTCACCGGCAGCAGATGCCGCGTCAATGGCTGGATCGCGCGCCAAAGCCTGCCCCCCGCGGCTTCGATAGCCGACAACATTGGCAGCGTACCGGCCAGGTACAGACCCAACGCCACCAGCATCAGGCTTGCCAGCGCAAAAAACACGGGCTGCAATACGGGTGCTGCGCGCGTCAGCAATCCGGCTTGGCCGATGGCGCCGGCAATCGCACCCGCGCACATATAGCTCGCGATGCGGCCGGCGTTGTAAGCGAGGAGATGACGCATGCGCGGTCCGCCGGTGCGACTGCCCGGCGCAGCGCACAACGCATGCACGATGCCGCCGCACATGCCCGCGCAATGCAAGCCGCCGGCGAGCCCGCCGACGAAGGCCGCGCCCAGCGCGATTTCGAAGAGCGCGTTCATAGCACCCGCGAATAGCTGCGGCGCTCGCGGTCCTGGCGCAAATAACGGTCGAACACCATCGCGATATTGCGCACCAGCAGGCGCCCCTTGGCAGTCACGGCAATCATGTCGCTGTCGCGCGTGACGAGTTCGAGGCGCTCGAATTCGCGCAGCTCATCGAGCTCGGTCGCGAAATACTTGTCAAAATCGATCAGGTAGGAAGTTGCGAAAGATTCCTTGAACACCGCAAAGTGGCACATCAACGCACCTATCACCGCCCGCCGCATCAGGTCGTCGGCCGACAACTCGACCCCGCGCATGATGGGCAGGGTGTTGTGGGCTAGACTGTTGTAATACTCCTCGAGCGTGCGGAAATTCTGGCTGTAGGTCGGGCCGATGCTGCCGATCGCGCTCACCCCCAGCCCAAGCAGGTCGCAGTCCGCGTGCGTCGAATAGCCCTGAAAATTCCGGTGCAGCAAGCCCTGGCGCTGCGCCACCGCCAGCGAGTCGCTCGCCTTCGCGAAATGGTCCATGCCGATATACTGGTAACCCGCCGCGTTCAGCCACCGGATCGCCAGTGCCAGCAGCTTCAGCCGCGTCTCGGGCGCCGGCAGGTCGGACGTCTGGATGCGGCGCTGCGGTTTGAACAGGTTGGGCAGGTGCGCATAGTTGTACACCGCGATGCGATCGGGCGCTGCGGCCACCACGCGTTCCAGCGTGCGCTCGAAACTCAGCAGCGACTGTTTCGGCAGTCCGTAGATAAGATCGACGTTGACCGAGCGGAAACCGTTGGCGCGGGCCGCGTCGATGACTTCGCGCGTCTGCGCTTCGCTTTGCACGCGGTGCACCGCGCGCTGCACGTCCGCGTCGAAATCCTGCACGCCGATGCTCGCCCGGTTGAAACCCAGTTCCCGCAAGCCGGCCACGTAAGCGCTGTCCGCCCTGCGCGGATCCAGTTCGATCGAATAGTCGCCGGCCAGATCAAAATCGAAATGGCCGCG
Source organism: Burkholderiales bacterium (assembly GCA_046596405.1). Classification (GTDB taxonomy): domain Bacteria; phylum Pseudomonadota; class Gammaproteobacteria; order Burkholderiales; family SG8-41; genus PALSA-1004. The sequence goes on along the minus strand of JBKJMN010000183.1, from coordinate 4,249 downwards.
CAACTGCGTGATCAGATCGTTGAGTTGCTCTATTCCGAAGAAGTTGGGCGTACCGCCGCCCCAGTGCATGTGCGCGACCCGGGTGTCGTCCCCCAGCGAACTCGCTTGCAGCGCGATTTCCTCGTTCAGGTACTTGAGGTAATTGGCGCCCTTGCCGCGGTCGCGCGTGATAATTTTGTTGCACCCGCAGTAAAAGCACAGCGTATCGCAGAACGGCAGGTGCACGTACAGTTCGAGCGGACGCCGGACCGCACCGACGTTGCGCCGCGCAAGCCACGATTCATAGGCCGGCGCATCGAAGGATTCCACAAACCGGTCGGCGGTCGGGTATGAGGTATAGCGCGGTCCATGCTGATCGAAACGGCGCACCAGGTCGAGGTCGATTTCGACTGCCGGCATGATGAGAGTCCTGGATTTCGCTGCGCCTGACATGATATGTCCGTTACTATCCGCCCCCGTCGAATCGGGTCGTTGATGTAGATCAATATCCGTATAGAATCAGGGACCCCCCCCCCCCACTGGCTCATGAAAACGCTTGCGTAAATACGCGCACCTGATGCACCGGCTTCGCCACTCACGCGGTCGCATGCTGGTTATTTTTGGACCGGTGCTGGCGGTGGGCTCCCTTGGTGCGCTGGCCGCGATCGCGGCCGCCAACGCCGCCTGGCATACCGACGTGATGCACATGGTCGCCACCGGCCTGGGCGCTGCGGTGATCGTGCTCGCCGTCGCCCTTTTCTACCTGCAAACCGGCCAGCGCAGAGCGGTTGACCTCGCGTTGCACGGCGCGCAAGCGAGGGTCGGCAGCATTGTCGATTCGGCAATGGACGCCATCATCACGGTCGATGAAAATCAACGGATCGTGCTGTTCAATGTCGCCGCCGAAAAAGTTTTCCTCTGGCCGCTGGACGCCGTGCTGGGGCGGCCGTTGGAAATGTTGATTCCGCAGCGGTTACGCCATGCTCATGGCGACCACATCCGGAAGTTCGGGGCGACGGGCGTGACCTCGCGGCGCATGGGCGTCAAGACCGTGCTGGTCGGCCTTCGCGCGAACAATGAAGAATTTCCGATTGAGGCTTCGATTTCACAGCTTACGGAAAACGGCAAAAAGCTGTTCACAGTGATTCTGCGCGACGTCACCGAACACGCGCGCGTCGAAGAAATGCTGTCCCGTGACGAAGCGCGCCTGCGCGGCATTCTCGACTCGGCCATGGATGCGATCATCACGGTGGATGACAGCGAACATATCGTGTTGTTCAACGCGGCGGCAGAGGCGGTATTCGGCTGCCCGCGCAACGAAGCGCTCGGCGCCCCGCTCGCCTGGTTCATACCGCAACGCTATCGCGCGACGCACTCCGCCCATATCAAGCGCTTCGGTGAAGGCGCAATCGCTTCGCGCCGAATGAGCGCGCAACGGATCGTCACGGGGTTGCGCCGCAATGGCGAAGAATTTCCGATCGAGGCCTCGATATCCAACCACAGCGAGCACGACAGGAAATTCTTTACGGTCATTCTGCGCGATGTAACGGAGCGCGCGCGCGCCGACCAGGCGCTGCGACGTTCGAAAGACGAACTGCGGGAATTCGCCACCATTGCGAGCTCCGTGCGGGAACAGGAGAAAAGCCGGGTAGCGCGGGAACTGCACGACGAACTGGCGCAATCGCTCACCGCGCTCATGATGGACCTCGCCTGGATGAAAGACCACGCGCCACCCGGCCAGGAACTGCTCTCGCTCAAGATCGACGGAATGCAGGCGATGCTCGACAGCACGGTCAGGGCAACCCGCCGCATCGCGGCCGACCTGCGTCCGCTGATTCTTGATGATCTGGGCCTGGTCCCCGCCGCAAAATGGCTCGTACAGAATTTCGTACAACGCTCCGGCGTACGCTGCGAATTCGCCTTCGACCCGCCGGGCCTCGAGTTGAACGATCCACACGCGACGGCAGTCTTCCGAATCCTCCAGGAAGCCCTCACCAATGTTGCGCGCCATGCGCAAGCCGATATGGTCAACGTAACGCTCGATGTCAATGCCGAAGAGATTACGCTCAGGGTGCGGGATAACGGTCGCGGCTTTGAGCCTGCCGATCCGCGCAAGCCCAATTCCTTCGGGCTGGTCGGATTGCGTGAACGGGCCTATCTGCTCGACGGCGAGATCAATGTCGACACGGCTCCCGGCAAAGGCACCCTGATCGCAGTCCGCATCCCGATCCGGCACGCGCCATCATGATCCGCGTTGTCATTGCCGACGACCACACCATCGTTCGAGAGGGCCTCAAGCAACTGTTGTCCGCGGCAGTCGATCTTAGCGTAATTGGCGAAGCGCAGAACGGCCACGAAGTGTTGCAGCGCATACGTGAAGACGATTTCGACGTGCTTCTGCTGGACATGTCGATGCCCGGGAAGAGCGGCATCGAACTCATCAAGCAGGTGCACAATGAGAAACCGAAACTGCGCATACTGGTGCTCAGCATGCATGAGGAAGAAGAATACGCAGTGCGCGCACTCAAGGCCGGCGCCGCCGGGTACATCACCAAGGAAAGCGCCAGCGCGCAATTGGTCGCGGCGATTCGCAAAGTGGCGGGCGGCGGCGCCTTCATCAGCCCGGCCGTGGCCGAGCAGCTCGCGCTGGGGGTAATGCCGCAGAGCGAAGGCCTTCCCCATACCACGCTGTCGAACCGGGAATTCCAGGTCTTCCAAATGCTGGTGCGGGGAGTAAGCGTTACTGTCATCGCCGACAAACTCAACCTCTCGGTAAAAACAGTTAGCACGCACAAGTCCAACGTCATGCAAAAAATGGGCATGGCAAATCAATCCGAGCTCATTCGCTACGCGCTCAATCACCGGCTGCTGGACAACCCCGGCGCCCCGCACTAACACTGTAACCCTGGGAAACGCTGAACCAGCAGGGCCGCGTCCCTGCGCACTGACCCACTGAAACAGCTAATCAGTGCTGCCCTAGGACAATTCCCAGGTCGACCCGGTGCCGTCCTATCCCGTTTTTCAGACGCCACCGAGGTTTCCAATCAGCGCATACCGATAGTATCGGCGGCTACGCACGGCAATACTGCGGGTCATGGAACCCGACCGCATCACGCCCACGAAAGTTTTTCTGGTGGAAGACTCTCCGGCCATCCGCATGCGGCTGGTAGAGCTGCTCGGAGAGGTCAAGGGCGTCGAGATCGTCGGTGGCGCCGATTCGCCCGGGTCTGCAATCGAAGGCATCCAGCGCATGCAGCCGGAGTTCGTTGTGCTCGACGTTCATCTGCTGGGAGGCAGCGGGCTTGAAGTGCTGCGCGAGGTCCATCCTGCCAATGCCGGCATAGTGTTTATCGTGCTCACCAATCACCCCGATTGCCAATCCCGCCAGATCTATACCGAAGCCGGCGCCAACTACTTTCTGGACAAATCGAGCGACTTCGAAAAAGTTAAGGAAGTCATCGCTGGACGCGGCGCAAATCGCTTGTGCACGCACGACAGTCACACGGCAATCATCTGACAGCGAGGACCCCATGGGAACCACCACCGCGTTTGAAGCAGTTAACATCAAGCAACCGGCCGCGTTATTCGCGGTCCGCAATCCGGCTTCTCTCAACGCCGTGCAATGCCAGACGTGCAGCCTGCGCGAACTGTGCATGCCCGCCGGCCTCGCTCAAAACGAGACCCGCGAGTTCGATACGATCGTGCACCGCAAGCGGACGCTCAAGCGCGGCGGCTACCTCTATCGCGCGGGCAGTCCCCTGCATTCGCTATATGCCGTGCGGACCGGCTTCATCAAAAGCAGCGTGCTGCACGATGACGGCCGCGAGCAGGTGGCGGGGTTTCACATGATGGGGGAGATGCTCGGCATGGACGCGATCGGCACAGGCAAACACACCTCCGATACCGTCGCGCTCGAAGACAGCGAAATATGCGAGATCCCATTCGACGAATTCGAACGCTTGAGCCATGAGCTGCCGGTGCTGCAGCGACACTTCCACCGGATCATGAGCCGCGAAATCACGCGCGACTACGGCGTCATGCTGCTGCTCGGCAGCATGCGCGCCGAGGAACGGCTGGCCACGTTCCTGCTGAACCTGTCGCAGCGTTTTGTCGCGCGTGGTTATTCGGCGACCCAATTCATCCTGCGCATGACGCGCGAGGAAATCGGCAGCTACCTCGGCCTCAAACTCGAAACGGTCAGCCGCGCCTTCTCGAGCTTTCAGAACCAGGGATTGATCCTGGTGCAAAACAAGAACATAGAGATCAAGAA
>JBKJMN010000442.1:0-4833 GCA_046596405.1 Burkholderiales bacterium | reverse complement strand
CGCCTCACCGCACTCGGCGCCGAGCCGGTCGGCAGCACGCCCGAGGAATTCACGGCTTTCATCAAATCGGAAGCCGCCAAGTGGTCGCGCGTGATTCGCGAGGCCGGCATCACGCTGCAATAGTGAAGCGTCGCCGCCTCAAGGTTTTTGCGGCAGTCGCGGGGCTCCTGACCGCGCCGGGTGCGTCCATTGCACAGGGCTATCCGTCCAAACCGGTGCGCCTGATCGTTCCGTATACAAGCGGCAACACCGACACCACCGCGCGGATCTACGGGATGAAGCTCGCCGAACGGCTCGGCCAGCAGGTCGTGATCGACAACCGGCCGGGCGCCGGCGCCAACATAGGCGCCGAAATCGCCGCGCGGTCGGCGCCCGACGGTTACGCATTGTTCTACCTGAGCCTGTCGCACGCGATCAACGCGTCGCTGTATCACAAGCTCAACTACGACCTGGTGAAGGATTTTGCGCCTATCGTGCTGCTGATTGCCAGCCCTTACATATTGACGGTGCATCCGTCGGTGCCGGCGCGCTCGGTGACCGAATTGCTCGCGCTCGCCAAAGCGCGGCCCGCGCAACTGAACTACGCGTCGTCGGGCAGCACGAGCCACCTCGCGTTCGAATATCTGAGCACGCTCGCCCAGGTGAAAATGAACCACATCCCGTACAAGAGCGGCGCGCCGGCGACGGTCGCCCTCATCAGCGGACAGGTCGAAGTCGCGCTCGCCAGCGCGTCGGCCTCGATGCCGCATATCAAGTCGGGCAAGCTGCGCGGGCTCGGCATCTCGAGCGCGCAGCGCTCGCCGCAGGCGCCCGAGATGCCGACGATCGGCGAGGCCGGCGTGCCCGGCTACGACGTCAGCACGTGGCACGGACTGGCCGCGCCCGCCGGCACGCCGCGCGACATCATCGCGCGCCTCAATGCCGAGTCCATCGCGCTGCTCAAGCTGCCGGAAGTGCAGGAGCGTTATCGTCTCGTCGATTCGGATGTGCTCGGCAGCACGCCCGAGCAGTTCGCTACGAAAATCAGGAGCGAAATCGAGAAGTGGGCGAAGGTAGTTAAAGAATCGGGCGCGGTGGCGGACTAGCTCGGCACGCCGGAAATCCGGTCAGGTTTCGGACCGCCCGTTGTCCGCGGGCACGAGCCCGCTGCGTTGCGCAACCCTCAGCAGCTCGACCGCGGTCTGCGCGCCGGTTTTCTGGCGGATCGCAGACTGATGGTTGGCGACAGTCTTGTAGCTCAGGCCGAGCTTGTCGGCGATTGCGTTCAGCGTATGACCGCTCACCAGCAGGCGCATGATTTCGAATTCGCGCGCCGATAGCGATTTTAGCGCCGCGTCGCCATCGAGAACATTTTTCAAGGCCAGTGTCTGCGCGATATCGGGGCTCAGAAAGACCTCGCCGCGGGCGATCGCGCGCACGGCGTCGATCAGTATTTCCGGCGCGCTGGCCTTGGTAATATAGCCGCGGGCGCCGGCCTGCAACGCGCGCGCGGCGAACACAGCCTCCTCGTGCATGCTAAAAACAAGGATGCGCACCGTGGGCTCGCGTGCCAGCATGCGGCGCGCAGCTTCGATGCCGCTGACATCCGGCAGCGAAATGTCCATTACAACCACCGCGGGTTGCAACTGGCACATGAGCTGATAGGCATCGGCGCTATTGCCCGCCTCACCGACCACCCTGATGTCGTTGCCGCGGTCGAGCAGGCGCCGATAGCCTTCGCGCACGACCGCATGATCGTCGACCAGCAGCACCTTGAGCGGCGATGGTAACGGCTTGCTCGTCATGCCGAAGGCGCCGGGACGCTTGCGACAAGGCGGAAGCCGCGGCCCGGCGTACTGACTGTCTCCAGACGGCCGCCGACCGCCTCGACCCGTTCGCGCATGCCGATCAGGCCGAGCCCGGAATGCGCATGCCCCGGCGCTGCGCCGACGCCGTTGTCGGTCAGGGTCAGGATCAGTTCGCCGCCGGCCGTCGCAGAATTGCGCACGACACATAGTTCGACGCGGGTGGCATTGGCGTGCTTCGCGACGTTGGTCAATCCTTCCTGCGCCACGCGATACAGCGTGATATTCAGCAGTTCACCGAGTCTTTCCAGGTCGCCGTCCATGACGAAACTGAAATGCCGCGCGGGGAGTCTGGCGCGCCAGCCTTCGACGAAATTTTCGAGCGCCGCCGGCAACCCCAGCTCGTCCAGTCCCGCCGGGCGCAGCTTGCGCGTCATGTCGCGCACCATGCCGTGGACGTGATCAGCGATCCCGATGATGGCCTGCGCGCTTTGCCGCATGGCCGCAACTTCGTTGTCGCGGGCATCGCGTATCGATACTGCATCGATCTTGATCGCGTTCAGATGCTGGCCGAGCTCGTCATGCAGCTCGCGCGCAAGATTGCGCCGCTCCTCTTCCTGCACCTGCACATGCGATTGCGACAGGCGCTGGTTGCCGGCAAGCGCGCCGGCGAGTTCTTTTTCCAGCGCCACGCGCCGCGCAAGCTCCGCCTGTGCTTCTAGCATACGCCGCCATGCAAACCAGGCGAGCGCCAAGGCGACGAACAGAAGTATTACCGGCAACTCGTCGAGCTGGTAGCGTTCCCACGGCCGCGTCCACGCGAGCAGGGTTTCGCTCAGCTCGAAGTGGATGCTGACGAAAATCACGCTGATCGCGGCGGCGACGATCCAGCCGAAATCGCGGCGCGCCGCGGTATGCGGTTCACTCATGAGCCCCGCCCGCCGCGGATTTGACGCTCCTGCCGCGGTTGCGGGACACCCTTGAAAATCGGGAAACTTTCCCGGCCTGCTCCGGGATATGCTGCTGCGATCCAGCCTGTTTTGATATGCCATAGTCGAAAAATCATGAGCCAGCATAGCGCATCCCGCGATCGTTCGTTCCGCCTGAAACCGGCGCTGAAAATCGTCGCGATCGCATGCGCGCTCGTCGCGCCGGCCTATGCCGCGGAAAGCGGCACCGTCCCATTCGAATTGCCCGTGATCGACGTGGTCACGACGAGCCCTGTCGGCGGCACCGGCATCGCACAGGACAAATACCCGGGCAACGTGCAGATCATCAATCACCGCGACATGCCGCAGGACGCGCGCACGCTGCCCGAAATGTTCAACGCGACGATCGGCTCGATGAACGTCAATGCGACGCAGGGCAACCCCTATGTGGTCGACCTGAACTACCGCGGCTTTACCGCGTCGCCGGTGCTCGGCACGCCACAGGGCATTTCGGTTTTTCTCGACGGCATGCGCGTCAACGAGCCGTTCGGCGACGTCGTCTCCTGGGACCTGATACCGCAGATCGCGATCGCCAACGTGACGGTGATTCCCGGTTCCAATCCGGTGTTCGGGCTCAACACGCTGGGCGGCGCGCTGTCGATGAACACCAAGAGCGGCTTCGCCTTCCCCGGCGGCGAGGCCAAGGTGACGCTCGGCTCCTTTGGCCGCCGCAGCCTCGATGCGGAGCACGGTGGACACTCCGCCAACAAAGATTATTACGTCGCGACCAGCGTATACGACGACCGCGGGTGGGCTGCCCATAACCCGAGCAGAATCCGCCAATTTTTCGGCAAAACCGGGTATCAGAGCGAGCGCGCCGATCTCGACCTCTCGCTGATGGTTGCCGACAACCTGCTGAACGGCAACCAGAACGTGCCGCGGTCGGCGCTCGGCAATGCGGCCGCCGGCTACTCGCATCCCGACCATACGGGCACCCAAAGCCTGACGCTGAATCTGCGCGGCAGCCTCGCCATCAGCGCGGGGACATCCGTCGCGGCGAATCTCTACTACCGGCATATCGCGCGCGATGTGTTCAACAGCAACGTCGGCAATCCGGTGGCGACTTCGACCAACGACGCGACCTGCGTAACGACCGCCGATTGCCCCGCGAGCAACCTGCTCGCGAGCTATACCCAGAATATTTACGGCGGCAACCTGCAGTGGTCGAACAGCGACAAGCTGTGGGGCAGGGCGCAGGTGATGACCTTGGGACTGAACGCCGAATACGGCAGGACGGCATTCAGCAATGCGGGCCAGAACGCTTTCGTCGACGCCACCAATGCCACCATAGGCGCTGACGCTTTCATGCCGCAGGCGACCATCGCGTCGAACAACCGGCGCTTCGGGGTTTTCGCGACCGACACTTTCAACGCGACCGACCGCCTGGCGGTCACGGCCGCGGCGCGCTACGACTACGCGTCGATCAGTCTGGCCGGCGCGTCGTGCACGGATGCGAACAGCCTGTGCAACAACGCCGCTACCGTCACACCCGCGCCCGGCACCAACACGCTCACCGATGTCACTGGCAAGCACAGCTACCAGCGATTGAATCCGTCGCTCGGGGCGGCTTACCAGTGGTCGGCGCAATTGACCGGCTTCGCGAGCTATGCCGAGGGGTTCCGCACGCCGTCGGCGATCGAGCTCGCGTGCGCCGATCCGACTTCGCCATGCACCGGCATTCCCAATGCCTTCGGGGCCGACCCCGAGCTGAAGGCCGTCGTCTCGAAAACTTTTGAGCTCGGTTTCAGAGGCAATGCCGGCGACGGATTGCGCTGGCGGGCGGCCGCGTTTCACAGCATGTTGTACAACGACATCCTGTTCAATCAGACCAACGCGGTGCAGGGATACTTCTCGAACGTCGGCAGAACTTTGCGGCAGGGTGTCGAGCTCGGTCTCGACGGCAAGGCCGGCCGTTTCGATTATGCGGTGGGCGCGAGCTGGGTCGACGCGACGTTTCAAACGCCGTTTACGCTATCGAACGGCTCGAACAGCGTGTGCATTGCCACCAACGGCGCCGGCGGCGGATGCGCGGGCGTGAGCACGCAGTCAGGCGACAGGAT